>CAZNOE010000032.1:0-19484 GCA_964574525.1 uncultured Bifidobacteriaceae bacterium | reverse complement strand
GCGGCATTCGCCCGATCAACCGCGGCGTGTCGCGCAACCCGGTGGACCATCCGAATGGCGGCGGCGCCGGCAAATCGAAGTCCGGCGGCGGCTGGCAGCAGTTGACTTCGCCGTGGGGTTTGTTGGCCAAAGGTTATCGGACGCGTAACAAGCGCAAGTCATCGAACCGATTCATCCTCGTCCGCCGCGATGGTGTGCCGATGAAGAACAAGTGAAATCGTAGAAATCGTTAAAACGTTAAATGGTTACACCGTTGAATCGTAACTCGTAAATCAAGAATCTGAAACATGGGACGCTCGATTAAAAAAGGCCCGTTCGTTGATGGGCACCTTCAGGAGAAAATCCAGAAGGCGAAGGCCACAAATCAGAAAACGCCGATCAAAACCTGGTCGCGGCGTTCGACGATCACGCCGGAATTTGTCGGTCTCACGTTCACGGTGCACAACGGAAAGATTTTCAATCCAGTGTTCGTTACGGAAAACATGGTGGGCCACCGGCTCGGTGAATTTTCGCCGACGCGCGTGTTCAAGAAGCACGGCGCGCACACGGCCAAGGCGGAGGCGAAATAGTATGGAAGTTCGCGCGATCATGAAAAACGTGCCGATGTCCGCGCAGAAAATGCGCGAGATGGTGCGGCAGATACAGGGATTGCCCGCGTTGCGGGCGCAGGCCGTGCTGAAGGTCGTGCCGCGCAAGTCGGCCCGGTTTGTGGCCAAGACCCTGGACTCGGCCATCGCCAACGCGGACGATCTCAAGGAGCACAAACCCGAATACAAGGAGCTTCAGACGGAGAAACTGTGGATCAAAGAAGCGGTGGCCGGCACCGCGACGACGCTCCGGCGTTTCACCCCGAAGGCGCGCGGCTCGGCCGGACCGATTCTCAAGCGCCGCTGCCACATCAGAATTCTTTTGTCGGACGAATAATCAGTATGGGCCAAAAAACCAATCCAATCGGTCTGCGCGTCGGCGTCAACAAGGACTGGCGCTCGAAGTGGTACGCCGGGAAAAAGGAATTCGGCAAGCTGCTCGCCGAGGACCGCGACATCCGCGACCTGCTCAAGAAGAAACTCGAATCAGCGTCCGTGCCGCGGATTCTCATCGAACGCGCCGCGAGCCGGTGCCGCATCACGATTCTTACCGCGCGTCCGGGCGTGGTCATTGGCCGCAAGGGCGCGGAGATTGACAAGCTCAAGGAAGAGTTGAGCAAGATGACCGGCAAGGAAATCTACGTGGACATCATGGAGATCAAGTCTCCCGAGATCGAGGCGCAGCTCGTCGCGGAAAATATCGCGTTGCAACTCGAACGCCGTGTTTCGTTCCGTCGCGCCATGAAGAAGGCGCTGTCCACGGCGAAGGATTTTGGCGCGGACGGAATCAAGATCCGTTGCGCCGGGCGTCTCGGGGGTGCGGAATTGGCGCGGGTTGAGACGTATCACTGGGGCCGCGTGCCGCTGCACACGTTGCGCGCTAACATTGATTACGGCTTTGCCGAGGCCAAGACGGTCTATGGCAAGCTCGGGGTCAAGTGCTGGATTTGTAAAGGTGAAACCAAGCCGCAGAAACCGGCAGCCCCGGCGGAAGCAACCGCGAGTTGAGCAGAAAAGGATTTTGATATGGCGTTACAGCCGGCAAAAGTTAAGTACCGCAAAATGCACCGCGGCAATCGCGCGGGCCTTGCCTACTCCGGCCACACGGTGGCGTTCGGCGAGTACGGCTTGATGGCGCTGGAGCGTTGCTGGATGGACACGAAGCAGATTGAAGCCGCGCGCGTCGCGATTGCGCGCAACATGAAGCGGCACGGGAAAATGTGGATTCGTATTTTTCCGCAGAAGTCATTCACCAAGAAACCGCTGGAAACGCGCATGGGCAAAGGCAAAGGCCCGCTGGAATCGTGGGTCGCCGTGATTCGTCCGGCGAACGTTTTGTTCGAGGTGGACGGCGTGACGGAAGCGGTGGCGCGCGAGTCGTTGCGGCTGGCGGCGACGAAGCTGCCGATAAAAACCAAGTTTATTTCGCGGCACCGGCTCGGGTAGGCGGGAAGTCAGGATATGAAATTTTCGGAAATCAAAGACATGACGCTGGTGGAATTGACGGCGAAGAGCCGCGACCTGCGCCAGGAGATGTTCAACCTGCGTTTGCAGCAGGCCAGCGCGCAACTGGAAAAACCGGCGCGCCTGCGCACGCTGCGCCGGGATGTCGCGCGGCTCGAAACGCGGATATCGGAACTGCGCAACAAAGCGGCTTAACAGAATCTAGCGTATGGCTGAGACCACCATTCAACCGGAAGCAAAGCGCGGCCACCGCAAAGAGCGCGTCGGCGACGTCATCTCCGACAAGATGGCCAAGACGATCATCGTGCGGGTGCAGCGCCGGTTTCCGCATCCGCGCTACAAGAAAGTCGTGACCGCTTACTCGAAGTTTTACGCGCATGACGAAAAGCGCGAGGCGAAGGTGGGCGACCGGGTGCGCATCGAAGAGACGCGGCCGCTGTCCAAAACCAAACGCTGGCGGCTGATCGAAGTGGTCGAGCGCGACAGCGGCGTGGCGCGCGTGGCAGTTTGACCGGGGGATTATGTTACAAATTCGTTCTCATCTGGATGTGGCGGACAACACCGGCGCGAAGGTGGCTTGGGCCATCGGCGTGCTGGGCCGCAACCAGCGCTACGCGCACGTGGGCGACATCATTAAAATACACATCAAGGTCGCCGCGCCCGATGGGCAGGTGAAGAAGGGCGAAGTGCACAATGCGGTGATTGTCCGCACGCGGAAGGCGATCCACCGCAGCGACGGGTCGTATCTCCGGTTCGACAGCAACGCGTGCGTGATCATTGACGCGGAAGAGAACCCGAAGGGCACGCGCATTTTCGGGCCGGTCGCACGCGAACTTCGCGACAAGAAGTTCATGAAGATCATCTCGCTGGCGCCGGAAGTGATTTGAAGTTATGCAAAGATTTCACGTGAAGAAGGGCGAAGAAGTGGTGGTGATTTCCGGCGCGGAAAAAGGCAAGCGCGGGCGGATCATTGCCGTAAACACCAAGAAGAGCCGCGTCCTCGTGGAAGGCGCATGCATGATCAAGCGCCACATGCGCAAGAGCCAGCAGCATCCGCAGGGAGCGATCGTGGAGCGCGAAGGCTCGGTCCATATTTCCAACGTCATGAAAGCGGACGTGTTTGACGCGCGGGTGGCAAAGCGAGGCGGGACCGCTGCGCCGGCAGAGGCTTGAGCGATTAGGATTAAATTAAGAGTAAGAGAAAGATTAAGATTTTGAAACAGACGTTACGGCAAAATCCGTGACGCAGAGAAATGAAAGCCAGACTTTACAACAAATACGTGAGCGAAGTGGTGCCGGCGTTGAAGGAGAAGCACAAGTACTCCAACCCGCACCAGATTCCGCACATGGTCAAGATCGTGGTGAACATGGGCGTCAGCGCGTCGCTGGAAAAGAACGCGGTGGAAGACGCGGCGAAAGATCTCGGGCTCATCACCGGCCGCAAGCCGGCCATCAGCAAGTCGCGCCACAACATCGCCAACTTCAAGCTGCGCCTGGGCCAGCCCATCGGTTGCCGCGTCACGCTGCGCAAGGACGCGATGTATGAGTTTTTCGACCGGCTCGTTTCGGTGACGCTGCCGCGCATCCGAGACTTTCGCGGGTTGTCGCCGCGCAAGTTCGACGGGCGGGGGAACTACACGTTTGGCGTCGCGGACCAGACGATTTTTCCGGAGATTGATTTGGACAAGATCAAGCGACAACAGGGCATGGACATAACCATCGTGACCAGCGCCGGCAACGACGGGGAGGCGCTGGAGATGTTGAAGTCCATGGGATTTCCGTTCGCGGAAGCAAAGTAAAGTTATGGCCAAAACAGCATGGACCGAGCGCAACAAGCGCAAGAAGGAAACGGTGAAGAAATACGCCGCCAAGCGGGCGGAGCTTAAAGCAAAGCGCGACTACGCCGGCCTGGCGAAACTGCCGCGCGACGCGAGCCCCACGCGCCTGGTCAACCGCTGCTCGATGAGCGGACGGCGCCACGGTTATTTGCGCAAGTTCGGCTGCTCGCGCCTGACGTTTCGCGAGGCGGCGCTCAACGGTTTGATTCCGGGCGTGGTGAAGGCCAGTTGGTGAGCGGGTTGAGATTAAGATTGGGATAAAGATTCAAGATTAGGATTTTGGTATGACTGATCCGATTGCAGATATGTTGACCCGCATCCGTAACGCCGGCCGCGCGCTGCTGCCGACGGTGCAAATCCCACACTCGCGCATGAAGGAAAGCATCGCGGGCATTCTCAAACTGGAAGGCTACGTCGCGGAGGTGAATGTCGAAGGCAAACTACCCAAGACGATCAAGATCAAACTCAAGTATGAGGGCAAGAAGACTGTGATTGAAGGCCTGAAGCGCATCAGCACGCCCGGTTTGCGCCGTTATGTTGGCGCCACGGAGATTCCGCGCGTGCGCGGCGGCCTGGGTGTGGCGGTCGTTTCCACGTCCGAAGGCCTCATGACGGGCACGCAGGCGCGCAAGAAAAACCTCGGCGGCGAGTTGGTTTGTTACATTTGGTAAATTTCACGCAACACGAATCATGTCACGCATTGGAAAACAGCCGATCGCCATTCCTCCGAAAGTGAAGGTGGAGATCAAGGGGCAGAAAGTTCACGTCGAAGGGCCGAAAGGCAAGCTCGACTGGGAATTGCCGCGGCGCACGAGCCTCAAAGTGAAGGACGGCCAGATCATTGTCAGTCGCGACGGCGAAGACGCGCAGGCCAAGGCGTTGCACGGCTTGAGCCGCGCGCTGGTCAACAACATGGTCAAAGGCGTTACTGACGGATTCATCAAGAAACTGGAAATCCAAGGCGTCGGTTTCAAGGCCGCCGTGCAGGGCAATATCGTCAATTTGAACCTAGGCTACTCCCACCCGCTGAATTATCCGATTCCCGCGCAGGTCAAGGTCACCGTCGAGGAAAACACCAAACTGACAATCGAAGGACCGGACAAACACCTCGTCGGCAAAGTGGCCTCTGAAATTCGCGGCTTCTATCCTCCTGAACCTTACAAAGGCAAGGGCGTGCGCTATGTGGGCGAACACGTCACGCGGAAGGAAGGCAAGACCGTGCAGTAATGCGTTGAACCGTTAAACCGTTAAATCGTTAAAACGTGAAACCGATTCAACGATTCAACGATTTAACGGGTTTAACGATTTGATTGAATGAGAACTGAAAAGAAACAACGCCTCGCGCAATTGCGCCGCTGGCGTATCCGACAGAAAATCAACGGCACCAAGGAACGCCCGCGCATGAGCGTGTGCTTCACCAACGAGCACATCTACGTGCAGTTCGTTGACGACCACGCAGGCGCGACGCTCGCCGCCGCTTCGACGCGGAGCAAGGCGACGCCCGATCGCGATCAGCTCGCCGCAAATGTCAAAAGCGCGAAGACGCTCGGCACCTTGGCCGCGCGGACGGCGCTGGACAAAGGCATCAAGCAGGTGGTGTTCGACCGCGGCGGCGCGCGTTATCACGGCAAGGTCAAGGCGCTGGCCGACGCGGCGCGCGAAGCGGGTTTGAAGTTTTAACAACAACGGAAAGCAACGGAGAACGATACTGTGGCAGAAATCAACAGACCCCAAGGCGCAGGACAACGCCCGGCCCGGCCCGGTCGCGGTCGGCGCGGCCGCCCCGGCGGTGAATCACCCGAGCTAGGGCTCGATGGTCAGCCGTCCGAGGAGTTGACCGAGAAGGTGGTTTTCATCAACCGCTCTTCCAAAGTCGTCAAGGGCGGACGCCGGTTCAATTTCAGCGCGTTGGTTGTCGTGGGTGACAAGCGCGGTCGGGTGGGTATCGCTTTGGGCAAAGCCAGCGAAGTCGCCGATGCCATCCGGCGCGGCGGCGAGTTGGCGCGGCGACAAATGGTGTCCGTGTCTCTCAAAGATGCAACCATTCCGCACGAAGTTTTTTGTAGGTTTGGCGGCGCCCGCGTGCTCCTGCGCCCGGCGTCGCCCGGCACCGGCATCATCGCGGGCAAAACCGTGCGCGCGGTGCTCGAATCCGCCGGCGTGCGGGACATCCTGACAAAGTCAATGGGATCCAATAACGCTGCCAACGTCGTCAAAGCCACGCTCAAAGGGCTGTTGAGCCTGCGGCTGCGCGAAGATATCTATCGGAGCCGTGGGATCGAAATCAAGAAAGTGCCGAAGCTCGAACCACCGCAGGCAACACCGCCCACGGCGTAATTTTTTATGCGACTACACGATCTTAAACCCCGCCCCGGCGCCAAGCATCGTCGCAAGCGCCTCGGTCAGGGCGAATCCAGCGGGCACGGCAAGACCAGCGGCCGCGGCGGCAAAGGCCAGACCGCGCGCTCGGGCAGTTCGATCCGCATCGGCTTCGAGGGTGGCCAGATGCCGCTCATTCGCCGCATTCCGAAACGCGGTTTCAATAACGCCCGCTTCACCACGCGGTATCTTCCGGTCAACGTCGAGGCGATGAACTGTTTTGATGAGGGCGCTCGCATTGATGAGCCGGCCCTGCGCGAACGCGGATTGGTAAATGGCCGCGGCGATGGCGTGAAGATTCTAGGTGACGGCGAGTTGAACAAGAAGCTGACGGTGTGTGCGCATGCCTTCAGCGCTTCGGCCCGCGCCAAAATCGAAGCGAAGGGCGGAACCTGCGAAATCGCCGGCCCCCAACCAGCCGCACCGGCCAAGGAATAACCCTTTTCGCCCCGAC
The DNA here is from genome assembly GCA_964574525.1 of uncultured Bifidobacteriaceae bacterium. Lineage (GTDB taxonomy): Bacteria > Verrucomicrobiota > Verrucomicrobiia > Limisphaerales > JADLHS01 > WYBW01. Next base: position 12,762 of record CAZNOE010000032.1, on the reverse strand, counting down.
CCATGCTCGCTGCCATCGCCAACACGTTCACCAACTGCTTCAAGATTCCGGAGCTGAAGTCCCGGATTTTGTTCACGGTCGCCATCCTGGCGGTTTGCCGGTTGATCGCGTTTGTGCGGATTCCCGGTCTGGACGGCGTGGCGCTCACGGCGTTTTTCGAAAGGTCGGCGGGCGGCAGCGGTGGCGTGCTGGGGATGTACAGCCTGTTCACTGGCGGCGCTCTGGAGCATTGCGCGGTTGGCGCTCTGGGCATCATGCCCTACATCAGCGCGACGATCATCATCCAATTGCTCACGGCGGTGGTTCCGCAATTGAGCAAGCTAGCGCGGGAGGAAGGCGGCCGGGCGAAGATCGTTCAATACGGTCGTTACGGGACGCTGCTGCTTTGCCTGGGACAAGGGCTGGCCATGGCGATCGGCTGGGAAAACCCGACCAAGATTTTCGGTGAAGGCATCGGGCGGCTGGTGCTCTACAGCGACAGTTACATCTGGTGGTATCGGATCCAGACGGTGCTGGTCCTGACCACCGGCACGATGTTATTGATGTGGCTGGGTGAGCAAATCACCGAACGCGGCATTGGCAATGGTGTCTCGCTCGTCATCACAATCGGCATTGTCGCGCGGTTGCCCGCAGCCGTAACCGCGCTCAAGGACATGTTTTTCCCACCAGGTGGCGGGGAGGCGCAGCAATTCAACATCGGTCACGCGGCCGCGCTGATTCTGCTGTTCGTGGGTGTGGTGGCGGGCGTGATCGCCATCACGCAGGCGCAGCGAAAAGTCCCGGTGCAATATGCCCAACGGGCGGTCGGACGCAAGGTCTATGGGGGCGGCACCTCGTTTATGCCGCTGCGGGTCAATTATGCCGGTGTCATGCCAATCATCTTCGCGCAGGCAATTCTGATGTTTCCGCAGAAGATATTTCAGTTCCTAGGCGCCAGTTTCGAGGTGAAATTTTTCACCGACATTGCGCGATATCTCAATGAGGGGGCGCTGCTTTACATGTTGTTGTACGCACTGATGATCCTGTTCTTTTCGTACTTCTGGGTCGCGACGCAATTCAACGAATTGCAGATCGCGGACGACCTCAAGAAGAACGGGGGCTACATTCCCGGCGTGCGGCCCGGTCAGGCGACCAGCGATTACCTCCACAACGCGATGAGCCGCATCACGCTGGCGGGGGCGATTTTCCTGACGGTGATCGCGATCATCCCCATCATTTTGTCATCCGAAATGAGAATTCCCATGGCGGTTTCCACGTTCTTTGGCGGGACGAGTTTGCTGATCATTGTGGGCGTGATGCTGGACACGATGCGCCAGGTCGAGTCGCACTTGTTGATGCGCCATTACGATGGATTCCTGAAAAAAGGGAAGTTGCGGGGCCGGTTTTAATCTGGTTGATAGTTGAAAGTTGATGGTTGATGGGGGAATGCGGCGTCTATCAACCATCAACTATCAACTGAAGCATGATCATTCTGAAGAACGAGCGGGATTTGGAAGCCATGCGACCGGCCTGCGCCGTAGCGAGCGCGGTGTTGAACGAAGTGGCGGCGTTCATCCAGCCCGGCGTGACCACGCGGCAAGCGGATGACTTTGCCGCCGGGCGCATCAAGCATTACGGGGCGAAGAGCGCGTTTTTGGGTTACCGCAAGTATCCGTGCCAGATCTGCATCTCGGTCAACGACCAGGTGGTGCATGGGCTGGCCAACGAACGGCAGTTGCGGTTCGGAGACATCGTCAGCCTGGATGTCGGTGTGATTTATGGCGGGTATATCGGAGACACTGCCCGGACGGTGGCGGTGGGCGGCTGCGGCGTGGCGGCCCAACGATTGATGGATGTCACCGAGCAGGCCTTGTATGAAGCCATCGCGCAGGCGGTTCCCGGCAATCGCGTGACGGACATTTCACGGACGATACAGGGCTACATTGAGGGCAACGGTTATAGCGTGGTTCGTGAGTTCGTCGGACACGGGGTCGGGCGGACGATGCACGAAGAGCCGCAAGTGCCCAATTTCGTTGACCCGAAGAGCAATCAGAAATTGCGGCCCGGCATGACTTTGGCGATTGAGCCGATGGTCAACGCGGGGCAACCGGGCGTAAAAATCTTGAATGACGGCTGGACAGTGGTGACGCAAGATGGTTCACTGTCCGCCCATTTTGAGCATACGGTGTTGATTACCGAAGGTGAGCCGGAGATTTTAACATGGCCGGAACAGATGCCTTCAAAGTTGAAGGTGTCGTAGTCGAAGCTCTGCCGAACATGACGTATCGGGTGGAGCTGGCCAACGGACACCGGTTGCTGGCGTTCGTGGCCGGGAAGACGCGGCGGACGTTCGCCGGGCTGGCGCCGGGTGACAGAGTGAAGTTGCAATTGACGCCCTACGATTTGTCGGCGGGGCGGATTTTGGTCGAGACGAAAGAGATTTGAACATGAAAGTCCGTGCGTCAGTAAAGAAACTGTGCGAGCACTGCAAGATTGTGCGCCGCCGGGGGATCATTCGCGTCATTTGCTCGAACAAACGGCACAAACAGCGGCAGGGGTGACCGGTTCAACGATTTAACGATTCAACGAATAACGAATTATGGCCCGTATCATTGGAGTAGAAGTTCCGCCGAACAAACGCATCGAAATCGCGTTGCGCTACATCTACGGCATCGGCCCGACGAACGCGAAGGAAGTCCTCGCGCGGGCGAACATTGACCCGGGCATCCGGGCCAAAGACCTGACCGAACAGCAACTTTCGCAGATCGTGCATGCGATCCAGGACGGCAAGTACATCATCGAAGGCGACCTGCGCCGCGAGGTCGGCATGAACCTGAAGCGCCTCCAGGCCATCAAATGCTATCGTGGCATCCGCCATCTCCGCGGTTTGCCTGTGCGCGGCCAGCGTACGCAGACCAACGCCCGCACGCGGAAAGGCCCGCGCAAAACCGTCGGCGTGCAGCGCAATCCGCAGGCCAAGACGGGTATTCATTAATCCGGTTATCAAGTTTTAACCTCCAACCATCAACTGACGAATGGCTGACGAAAAAAAGAAACCTGCTCCGGCGAAAGAAGCGAAGCCCGAGGCCGCGGTGGTGGAAAAATCCGCGGTCAAACCGGCGGAAGGCAAGACGAAAAAGGGCGCGCCCGCGGGCGGAGTTGCCCCAGGCGAAGCGCCCAAGACCGTGGAAGGACCCGTCGCGGCTGTGGCGGCTCCGACTGCCGCAGAATTGTTGGGTGAAGATGCGGGCGCCAAGAAGATCATTAAGGCCAAGCACGCGAAGAACGTTGCGGTCGGCATTGCCAACATTCTCGCCACTTTCAACAACACGCAAGTAACCATCACCGACATGCACGGCAACCTCATTGGCTGGTCCAGCGCCGGGCGGGTCGGATTCAAGGGCTCACGCAAGAGCACGGCCTACGCCGCGCAACAGGTCGCGCAGGATGCGGCCCGTCAGGCGATGGCGCACGGGATGAAGGAAGTGGAAATACGGGTCAAAGGCCCGGGCTCCGGCCGCGAGTCGGCCATCCGCGCCCTCCAGGCCATCGGCATGGAAATCAGTTCCATCAAAGACGTCACGCCGATTCCGCACAACGGCTGCCGCCCGCGCAAAAAGCGCCGCGTGTAACTCTCAACTCTCAACCATCAACAAGCAATGGCTCGTTACACAGGTCCACGCGTTCGCATCAGCCGGCGATTCGGCATCCCGATGTTCGGCCCGACGAAATATCTGGAGCGCCGCAATTATCCGCCGGGCATGCACGGCCCCAAGTCGCGCCGCAAGACCACCGATTACGGACTCGGCTTGATTGAAAAGCAAAAACTCCGCTACTACTACGGCTTGATGGAACGCCAGTTCCGCGGCGTTTACGAAAAGGCTTTGAGGCGCCGTGGCGTCACGGGCGAACAGATGTTGCAGATTTTGGAGACGCGGCTCGACAATGTCGTTTATCACCTTGGCTTTGCGAACAGCCGCGCGGCGTCCCGCCAGATGGTTTCGCACGGCCACGTCCGCGTGAATGGCCGCAAGGTGAGCATACCCTCGTACGCGCTGCGGGTTAATGATGTTGTTGATGTGAAAGACACGACGGTGTCGCGGCAGTTGGCCACCAAAAACCTGGATATCTCCACCAGCCGTGCGGTGCCGGACTGGTTGTCGTTGAGCAAGGAAGAGTTCAAAGGCGTGGTGATGCGCATTCCGACGCGCGCCGAGATCAATCCCATCGCCAACGAGCAGGCCGTCGTCGAATTTTATTCCCGCTAAATCAACCCGGTCTTCCGAATGGAAGGCCAAATGCAATTATATGGGTCTTTCCCGTCGCGGGAACAAACCGGGAAGGACCAGATTGAAATTGCCAGAAAGAAAGTTATGCCAGTACGTCTAGGACGATTCGAAATGCCAAAGCGGTTGACCAAGGATGAGTCAACTGCCACCGAAACCTTCGCAAAATTTGTCGCCGAGCCCTTTGAAACCGGTTACGGCCATACGATCGGCAACTCCTTGCGCCGCGTGCTCCTCTCTTCCTTGGAAGGAGCGGCGATCACCTCCATCAAAGTGGACGGCGCCATGCATGAGTTCGCCGCGATAGACGGTGTCGTCGAGGATGTCACCGACATCGTGTTGAATCTCAAGAAAATCAAGCTCAAGGCCCACACCCGCGACCCGCAAACCTTGATGCTCTCGGCGAACAAGGAAGGCGCGGTGACCGCCGCCGATATCCAGCTCAATCAGAACGTCGAGTTGGTCAATCCCGACCAGATCATCTGCACCCTCGACAAGAAAAAGAAATTCGAAATGGAACTGGAAGTCAAAGTCGGCCGTGGTTTCTGCCCCGGCGATGAAAACAAGAAGGCCGGTCAGGCCATTGGCGTCGTCGCCATTGACTCGCTGTTCTCACCCGTGATTCGTGTGCGCTATTCGGTGGAGAATGCCCGCGTCGGCCAGCGCACCGACTACGACCGGTTGCTCCTCGAGATTTGGACGGACGGGCGTATCACGCCCGACGACGCGCTCACGCAAGCTTCCGCGATTCTGCAACACCACCTCGACGTGTTTGTCGGCTACGACAAGAATGCCGTTGAATTCGAAGAAACAGTGGACAAGCAGGACGACGAGAAGATGAAGCTCAAGAAGCTGCTCAACATGAGCGTGAACGAAATCGAGCTGAGCGTCCGTGCGGCGAACTGTTTGAACAACGCCAACATCCCCGCCCTCGGCCAGTTGGCGATGAAGAGCGAATCGGAGATGCTCAAGTACCGCAACTTCGGCAAGAAGTCGCTCAATGAAATCAAAGAAAAGCTGTCCGCTCTCGGCCTGGCGCTGGGGATGACTTTCGAGCCGGGCCTGCTGGAGGCGGCGAAGGAAGAGGCTCCCAAGCCGCAGTGATTTTATGCGCCACCTCAAACGAACCGCCAAGTTGGGCCGCACGTTCGAGCATCGGAACGCGATGCTGGCCAACATGGTTTGCAGTCTGATCAAACACAAACGGATCACCACCACGCTCGCCAAAGCGAAGGCGGCGCGTCCCGTGGTCGAGAAAATGGTCACGCTGGGCAAGCAGGGCACGATCCACGCCCGCCGCCTGGCCACGGCACGATTGCACGCCCAGGGTCCGGCCGTTCAGCTCACCAAGGACCAGCGCAAGAAATGGCGCGAGCAGGACGACGTCGTCCGTATCCTCTTCGACGAAATTGCGCCGGCGTTCAAAGAGCGGCATGGCGGTTACACGCGCATCGTAAAACTGGGTCAACGGCAGGGCGACGCGGCCCAATCCGCGATTCTGGAATGGGTGGATTTCGTGGCTATCGCGCCAGCGCCCGCCGAAGCAGAACCTGCGGGTGAAGCCAAACCCGAGGAAACCAAAGAGGAATCGAAGTAGCCGATTTCCGGAGAATGTTTACCAAAGGCCCGTTCATTGAGAACGGGCTTTTTCATTCAACGCGGATCAGCGATCAATCCTCCGGCAGCGGTTGGCCTTTGGTTTCCGGCGCCCAGATCAGCGCGACGATGCCAATCAAGTAAACGCTGCACATAATCACCGCCGCGACGCGGAAAGGTTCGGCCAGGTGGTATTCGTCTTTGAGCAGGGTGCTGAGGTGTCCCATCAAAATCGGCGCCGGCGCGGCGAGATACCGGACCGTGTTGTAGCAAAAACCAACGCCGGTGCCCCGCAGGCGCGTGGGAAAAAGTTCGGGAAAATAGATCGAATACCCGGCGAACACGGCGAGTTGGGAAAAGCCCATTATCGGCAACATCCAATACGCGTCGCTCGCCGAGCGCAGCGAATAGAACACAAACGCCGTTGTTGCCAGACTGAGGATAAAAGCGCCGAGAAAGGCCAGTCGTCTGCTCAACCACGACGCGACGAACGTGAACACGATCATGCCCGCAAAGGCTCCCATGTCTTGAAACGCGGTGCCCCAGCCGCGCACCGTGTCCACGGTTTCCTGTGGCGCACCCTTCAGGGCCGTGGAGATCAACTCCGGGGAAAAGAAACCGATGCCCCAGAGTCCGATCATACCTGACACGCCGAGCAAAAGCCCAATGATACCATTGCGCCGCCAGCGCGGATCGGAGAAAAGTTCTTTGATCGAGCCGACTTGCTTGTGCGCCTCGCCGCTGCGGGCCGCTTCGCGCGCACGCTTCCACGGCTCCGGTTCCCGCAGAACGAAGATGATGGGAACGGTCAACAGGGCGGGGAGGATGCCGACGAAAAAGAGCACTCGCCAACCGGAATAATCACCCCACAAACCCGCCGACCCCGGCTTGATTTGCAGGCTGATGAGCGAGCCGAGAATATTGCCCGTGGCCGAAAGCGCCTGCAGCGATCCCAACGCCAGCGAGCGGAAGCGGCCCGGCACACTTTCCGCCACCAGCGTGGTTGCCGCGCCGAACATCCCGCCCACTCCCAGACCAACGAGGAAGCGATAAATCGTAAAATCCACCCAGCCGTGGGCGAACCCGCAAAGGCCCGTGAAACCCGAGTAAACCAGCAGAGTGGCGACCATTGTTTTCACGCGGCCCCACTTGTCGCTCATCATGCCGAAGAAGATGCCGCCGGTGGCCCAGCCCAGGATCATCGCCGTGGTGGCGTAGCCGATGTAGGTCTTGAGCGTGGCGAGCGCGACGGCATCGTTGGCCAGCAGTTCCTTCAGCGCCGATTCGCGCGCCAGGATGAACAACCGCTGATCCATGCAATCGAAAAGCCAGCCGCACGACGCGATGATGACGACGAGCCAGTGGTAAACTGTGACCTTCTCAGGAGTTCCCGACGATGGGGCCGAACTTGTGGGTAAAGCCGTGCTCACGCGCGCATTCTCCAAGTGACTTCGCGCGAGTGTCAAGTTGCGTATTCTATTTTGGCGAGATAAAATGCGCACGAGATTCCAGACTCATGAGAAACCAACCGAACCGCTGTGGGTGGCCCAAGTCTCAACTCGACATCGCCTATCACGATGCCGAGTGGGGCGTCCCCGTCCACGACGACCGCCTGCTGTTCGAGTTCCTAATTCTCGAAGGCGCGCAGGCCGGATTGAGTTGGTCAACGATTTTGAACAAGCGCGACAACTACCGGCGGGCATTCGACAACTTTGACGCGCGAAAAATTGTCAGATACGATGCGCGTAAAGTCAAAAAGCTGCTCGCCGATCCTGGTATCGTGCGCAACCGGCTTAAGGTCGCAGCCGCGGTGCAAAACGCGAAGGCGTTCCTCGCGGTGCGAACCGAATTCGGCAGCTTCGACACATATCTCTGGCAATTCGTTGGTGGCCGGCCCATCCAAAACTACCGCAAGTCACTGAAGGAAATTCCTGCGCACACTTCGGAATCCGACGCGATGAGCAAGGACCTGCTTCGGCGCGGATTCAAGTTTGTCGGCCCGACGATTTGCTATGCCTTCATGCAGGCCGTGGGCATGGTGAACGATCACACGGTAGATTGCTTCCGCCACGCTGAGATCAAGCGGCACAAATCACTTCGCTAGATTGAGGCACACCAACCGGTCCTCGCTGCGAAGATAAAGCCTTTTGTGCGCGAGCACCGGCGCAGCCCAACAGGGATAATGCAACTGCGGCACTTGAAAGCGCGCCAGTTCATCGGCCCTACTCGCACTCGGTCTGACAAGGCCGAGCAGTCCGCCCTCGCCCAGCGCAATCAACTTGCCATCGGCCATGATTGACGAGCCACGACCATAGACCTTCGGTTGCGGCGTGCTGTGGGCTGGCCAGCTTTCGTTGCGGTCCCACATCAGTTTGCCGGTCTTCAACTCCACACAGCGAAAGCGCGCGTCCGGCTCATTGCGTCCGCTGAACGCATAGAGATAGCCGTCATAATAAATCGGCGTGGTCCAGTGAATCTCCAGCACTGGCGGCACCAAATCGCCGGTCTTCGGGTCCATCTCGCGCAACTCGCGCGGGCTGCGCCACACGTCGTCGAAACTCTTGCCGTCGGGTTTGACACGCAGCAACACTGAGCCGACGCGATAGTAGGCGGCGGAAATAAAGATGAGATCATCAATCACAACTGGATTGGCCGCGTTGACCGAATCGTTCACCGTCGAGCAAAACCAGCGGCTGAAGTTCACTTCGCCAGTCTTTGGATCGAGCGACACGAGGCCCTGTCGCATCAGGCAGAGAATATGGCGCTGGCCGTGGATCGCCGTGGCGACCGGCGTGGCATAGCTCGCCTGCTTCCAGTATTTCTGCCACGTCACCTTGCGTTCGCCCGGCCAGCCGAGCATCGGTTGGCCTTGCCAGTTTTTTTCGCCGACATTTTCCCACACGGTCGTGCCGGTCTGAGCATTGAGCGCCACGACGCCGGAATTCGGTTGGCCGCCGACCATCACGATGAGGAAGTCGCCTTCAAGAATCGGCGTGCTGCCGACACCGAAGAACGCTTCGGGAATGTTCCAATCTTTGGCTGTGTCACGCTCCCAGAGTCTTTTACCTGAGGACAAATCGAGACAAAGCAGTTTGCCCTCGGCGCCGAAGGTGTAGCAGAGATTCGTTGTCAGGGGCGGGGTGCAGCGCGGTCCATTGTTGTAGCCATACGGATCAACGAAACTGCTTGGGTAAGCATAACGCCAGATCGGCTTGCCACTGTCGGCCTCAAACGCTTCCACGATCTCTTCATTTGCTATGCGATGATGAAGCACCAGGCGATTCCCGCGCACCGACGGCGCGCTGTAACCTGTGCCGATTTTCTTTTCCCACAAGACAGGTGGACCATTGGTCGGCCAGTGATCGAGCAAACCTGTTTCATCGGAAGTGCCATTGGCGTGCGAGCCGAGAAACTGCGGCCAGTCATCATCGGCCCGCAAGAAACGTGACGCCAAACTGAAGGCGAAGATGAGAAGGAAGAGGACTTTGTTCACAGCGTGGGTCAACAGATTAGCGGCTAGAGCCGCAGGAAAATCTTTCGCTTGTAGAGGAAATGAGCGAACCAAAACGCTATCAGCAGACCGACGATGACAATCATCAGATCGCCAAACCCCCTCGTTAGGTGCTCGTCGAAAAATGTCTTGATGTCGCCGCCCACGAGGCGCACGGAAATCCGGCGAAACTCGTCGAACAAGCTGCTGGCAATGTAGAGCGTGATCGAGTTCATCCCAATCCACACGAACGGTTGACACCATCGCTGCCATTGCCAGACATCCACGATCAGGTAGAAAAGACCCAGCAAAATCGCGCTGTAGCCGCCCGCGACGAGCACGTAGGAGGAGGTCCAGATTTTTTTGATCACCGGAAATTGGATTCCCCACAGCCAGCCGAGCACGACAGCCGCCGCGCCGAATGCCAGTAGATAGGTCACCTTCCGTATCTCGCCGACGTTTCGGTTCCGCACCAGGAATCCAGCGAACACACCCAGCAAGCATGTGGCCACGGCCGGCATCGTGCTTAGGATTCCTTCGGGGTCATGCGTGCCGTCGTACTTGCGCGCCGGCAGATATTTTTGGTCAACATAATTCGCGAGGTTCACGCCCTTGACGAAACTGCCTCGAATGAGATTCGTGCTGCTCAAGTTGAGTTGCGCGATGTTGGTGAAGCCGGTTTCCTTCGCGATGACTGTGGTATCGGGCGTCGGGCGCACATCAGGGAACGGGACGAACGTCATCAACGCCCAATAACCGATGAGCAACCCGGCGCAAATGCCCGCCAGCGCGCGTGGTTTGAAGAAACAAAACAGCAGGCCGGCAAAGAAGTAAGCCAGCGCAATGCGATTCAAGACACCCATCAAGCGAATGTCTGGCCACGGATTTGTGATGCCGCCGGAGTAAAAGATTCCGATGGCGAACAGCAGGACGCTGCGCACAAAGACCCGCCTAAGCGCCTGGGCGCGGCCCGTCTCTTCGATGGTTTTGGTCAGCGAGAAGACCATTGCCACGCCGACCATGAATATGAACAGCGGAAAAATCAGGTCATAAAAGCGGAAGCCCTCCCAGTCAACATGTTCGAGTTGCGTCGCCAGGAAATTCGTGGCGGGCGTCTCCTTCATCCGGTGCAACGCGGCGGCGAGAGTGTCCGCGCCGATGATCAGGAACATGTCGAATCCGCGCAACGCGTCGAGGGACATCAAGCGTTGGCTGGTTGCCGAGGGAGGGTTTGCTGGGGTTGGCATGGCAGGTATTGCGAAACGTCTAGTGGAACGCGGCCATGTCTTCAAGCGCAAAGCAAGCGTCCCGGCTGACTGCTCCTTGCCTCGGTTGCCTGAATGGGATCACAGCCGCAAAAATATTTTCCTGCGATACAAGAAGTGCACGAGCCAGAATATGAGTGCCAGGCTCACGACTGAGAGCAAAAGGTCGCTGCAGTTACCCAGTCGCAGCTTGATGTCGCCGCCGACGAAGCGTCCCGCCAGTCCGCGAAAATTCACGATGTTGGCCACGATGTAAATCGCGATGGCGTTCATGCCGAGCCACACGAACGGTTGTGCCCAGCGCTGGATTCCACGCATTTCGATGACGTAGTAAAAAATCGCCAGCAACACGGCGCTGCATCCGCATGCAACCAGGACATAGGACGACGTCCAAAGCAGTTTGATGACCGGGAAGAATTGCGCCCACGCGAATCCCGCGGTCAGGCTGAACAAGCCGCCGGTGAGCAGCAGGACAAATTTCTGGCCGTCGTTCAGTGTTTTTGATTTCAGCAACAATCCCGCGAACACGCCGAGCAGGCAATTCGCCACAGCCGCCATTGTGCTCAAGAGCGTGCCTTCGAATTTCCGTCCGGGCAGGTAAGCTCGTCAATGTAATGCGCGAGGTTCTTGCCGGGCACACTCAAGTCGGGTGCGCCAATGCCCGGCACCGGAACGAACGTCATCAGCGCCCAGTAACCGACGAGCAGGCCGACGCACAGCGCGATTATGTTGTGCGGTTGCAGGAAACAGAAAATCAGCGCCGCAAAGAAATAAGCCACGGCAATCCGATGCAGCACACCCGCGAAATAAATGTTTTTGAACCCGTTGGCCACGCCGCCCATGTAGAAAACGCCCAGCAGAAACAAAATGAGGGACCGGATCACAATGCGCTTGATGGCGGCGCCTTTACCGCTGCGTTCGATCAAGCGTGCCAGGGAGAAAGGGATCGCCGCACCGACGACGAACACGAATAGTGGGAAAATCAAGTCGTAGAAATGAAATCCCGCCCATTCGCAATGCTCCATCTGACCGGCCAGCGCGCGGGTGATGGTTGAATCGTGAATTTTGGGAAGCGAGCGGATGAGGAAATCGCCGCCCACAATCCAGAACATGTCGAATCCCCGCAGCGCATCCAGAGACATCAATCGTGCCGGAGTCTGTGCGCTCGGGTCTATTGGGGGAGCTGTCACAGGAACCAGAGCAAAACCAATCCGATCAGGAGCAAGGCCACCAGCCACCAGAACCAGTGAATTCCGCGCGGAACGGGCTTCTCGCCCTTGAACTCGCGCTTCACGAAATCGTCGTAGTCAAAATTCTCCTCAGGCAGATCGAGGCTGTCGTAACGCGCCTTTTCGGACCAACCAGTTTGTTCGTCCGAACCGCATGCAGGACAGGCCTTGGCGTTCGGCGGCACTTCCGCGCCGCAGTGGGGACAAATCTCGGGAGGCATGGAGCAGTAAGTCAGTATTCAGTGTTCAGTATTCAGTTTCCGCATCCACTGAACACTGAACACTGAATACTGAATACTGAATACTTTTTTATCCCCCCACTCCCGCATACTCCTCGTCCGTTTTCAGGGCGAGTCCCATCAGCACGTAATCATGCGAGATAGCCTGCATGTCCCTGACGTAATCTTCGAGACGAAGCAGGTTGCTGAAGCCGAGCATCGCGAACGTGTGGATCGCCGCTTCCTGCTCGCCGATAAATTCCGCCTCCACTTTTTCCAGGCCCGTGTTGCGGGCGATCTCCACGATTTCATGCACCAGCGCCTTCGCCAACCCGCGCCCGCGGAATTGCGGATGCACCAGCACGCTCACGCGCCCGATGTGACGCTTCCAACCGCCGAGCTGCTGGTGGAGGGTCACGTCACCGATGATCCTGCCGTCGGTGATGGCCAGCATCGGCAGGTTGCGGCCCAAGTCAATGTTCTGGCACCAGTCCCGAATCACGGCCGCATCGGTGACGCGATGTTTGATGAACATGCGCTCGCGTTCCGGCACCGCGAGAAAGAATTCGTGGAATTTCTTTTCGTCGTCCTTGCGCAACGGCCGCAACGCGACCTTCAAGCCTTCTTTGAGTTTGATTTCTTTTGGGAATTTCTGGAGTTCAAGTTCGAGTGACATAGCAATCCTGGGTTGACGCCACC
>CAZNOE010000031.1:4864-19587 GCA_964574525.1 uncultured Bifidobacteriaceae bacterium | reverse complement strand
TGACCAACAAGCTCTTCTTGCTGTCACCGGGAACGACGACTTTGCCGTCTTCGCCACCTTTGAGCACGGCCTCGAGACTATTCAGCCGCAATCCGCCCTTCGGCCTGTCGTCACCGTGGCAGCGAAAGCACGATGCCTCGAAGAGGGGACGGATGTCCTTGGCGTATGTAACGCCCTTCTTGTCCGCCGCCGCCGGAAGTTTGCTCACGTCGAGTTTGCTGATGTCCCATTTATCGTCGGCATGAACCGACGCTCCCGCGATTGCGAGACCGAGGATTACGAGTGCAGATGCTGTTTTTGTTTTCATATTTTGTTTTTGCTGGGCGAAACTTACGCCCCGACCGATTAAGACAACATTAAACCGCGAAACATTTCGGAGGACTGTGTGGCGTCCGAAATGTGGAGTTGCTAACTACCCGCTTTCTTTGCCTCCTGGTAATTCAGCAGGAATGCCCGCCGTTTCTCGACAAAGCTCTTCAAACTGGTGGCGCGGCCACGGCCGGAATCTCCCGATCGTCCTTCGCTCTGGGCGTCTCCGGAAATCGCACGCTGGAACGCCTCGTAAGAATCCAGCTTGCGCGTGTCCGCCTTCACATCTGCGTCAATGAGCGCCTGGTATTGCTGCGCGAGCGGCCCGAGTTTGTTCCAGTCGAGCCAGTTCTCGGCGATGTCGCGGACGTAGCCAAGGTAGCGTGTCCGCAGCGCTGGCACGGCGAGCAGTTTTGAGATCAGCGGCTTGCTTTCGTCGTTGGCGGCCACGAGCGGATCCAGTTGGACCCCGCCTCCGCCCGGACCAGGACCGCCCCGGCCACGACCGCCACCAACCGGTCCGCTGGGGCCGCCGCCGGGACCACCGAAGTTGGGCCGGGGCAAAACCGCTGCCAGCCCTTCACGCAGGTTCTCTTCATTCAACGTGCCGCTTTTGCTGGCGTCCCATTCGCCGAACCATTTGGCGAACGTGTCCGCCAGTTCGGTGCGAGTGAGCGAGCCATCCTTGTTGGCGTCGGTCGCGGTGAACAGGCCCGGACCGAGAAACATCGCGGGGCCGAATCCGCCGCGCCCGCCACCGGGCCGCTGCCCGCCTGCCGATGGCCCACCGCCGGGCGGCCCAAATCCCTGCGGTGGCGGCAACACCTGATCCAGCTTCGCGGTAAACTGTTCCTGGGTCAGCTTGCCGGTTTTGTCCGGGTCGAGCTTGTCGTACCACGCGCCAGCCAGCGCGGTGAACTCAACCTTGGTGAGCTTGCCATCGTCATTCTTGTCCGCCTGGCCAAGAATCTGCGGCGCTATGAACATTCCCGGCCCGAATCCACCGGGGCCGCCCGGCCCGCCCGGCCCGCCGCCGGAACTGAACGTTTCGTTCGCATCATACGGGATGACGTGGAACCGGCCCTGGTCGTCTTCGTAAATGCTGTAGTCGCTGGCGCGGGTCCAATAACCGTCGCCGTTGACGAGGGCGTTGTCCCAGGCGAGGAACTTCAGCGCGCCATCAATGTCCAGCAACGGGGCGAGGGCTTGCTCCAGTTGGTCCGCCGGGGTTTCGTTCAGCACCTTGCAGAGCTTGATGAAGTTCGCCCACGACTTTGGATCATCCTTGGTTTTGATTTCGTAAATGCGCTTGTACGCGGCCGCGTCCTCGCCGAGGTAAGCCAGGCCGCCCCGCCCGCCGGGGCTGCCGGGCACTTTCCATCGGGCACCTTTGGTGGTTCCGAACGCTTCCTTCAGGAAGTCTTTGTTGAAGGGCTGCTGGTTGACGTAGATGCCCCAGGATTCGCCGTTGATAACGACCCGCATGAAATTGGCCTTGGGAGCGGGCATGTATTCGCGGGCAATTTGCAGGGACAACACCGTGCGCAGGAACGTCGGGTCTTCGTGCGAGTTCAGCAGACTGAGTTTGCGATACCCGCCGAGCTGCTGGTCCTCGTGAGCAAAATCGAACGAAAGCACCAACGAACGTTTCCGCCCTTCCCCCACCATCATGAACGAGGACATGCCGTGGAAATGCACGCCGACGTCCGGATACGTCTTGCCATCAACCGTAAGCCTGACCGGAACCTCCACGTCGGTGTTCTTGAACTCCGCGAGTTCCTTCTCCCAGTCGGCGTTCTCGAATTCAAGGAACACAGTGCGCAGCGTCAGCGCGTCGTAAAGCGGCGCGTTGGTGAACGATTTCACATCGGCGTGCGAAAGTTTCGCGCCCGGTTGCGGCGGCGCCTGATTCTCGCCGCGATTGCCAAATCCCGGGCCGCCCCGCCGACCGCCGGGGCCGCCGCGACGTCTTTCCGCGCCTTGCTGGCTGAGGAATTCGCGCGCGGCTTTGCGCTCTTCGGCATTGAGGCGCTTGTCGCCGTCCTTGTCGAACTGTTTCACGAGTTTGGTTTCCTGCTGCATCATGCCGCCGGGGCCACCGGGACCAAAGCCACCAGGGCCGAACGGCGGCGGGCCGTCGCCCGGAGGAAAACCACCCTCAGCCGGAGGCCCGCCATCACGCGGCGGCGGATTGTCGGGGGTCTGCGCCAGCGCGGAGAGTGTGAGGCTGAGGGCGATGGCAAGTACGGCGACAAAGTAGTTTCGATACGTTCTCAGCAAGGGTAGGGCGAAGCGTCCTCGCTGAGCCGATCGGATGGCCGCACCGTGCCCCGGCTCAGCGAGGACGCTTCGCCCTAGCAGGTAACGGAATTTATTAGTCATCGTACCAGCACGAAGGCTGGAGCTGCGAGGGGTGGTTTTCATAAAGTCAAAATGGTGGATTTGGTTTTGTTTTCGAGTTTGGGGTGTCAGTTGCCATCAAATTCGCGCCGGCGCAGTTCGACACTTTGGACGCCTTCGATGCGGTTCAAAGCCTTCACGAGTTCGTCGGCCGAGCCGCTCGGGCACAAACGCGTTTCATAGGTGACATCCAGCGAGACGCCTTGCTTCGCGGTGGCCACCGACATCAACTCACGCTCCTGCAAATGGACGTCGAGCGTGCCGCCTAGGAGTTTGTCGAGATCGAGTCCGAGTCCGACCCGCAGGCTCAGCAGGAACGCGGGCTGGGAAGCGCTGAACACCTGGGCGCGGGCCATCATCAAATAAGCGGCCAACCCGACCACGCCAATGCCGATCATGCCCACCCAAAGATTATTGGCCCCCGCCGCCATACCGACGACCACCGCGAAGATCACGTAAGCCGTGTCCTGGGTGTCGCGCACCACCGTCCGGAAGCGCACGATCGAAAGCGCGCCCACCAGACTGAAGGCGCGGGCCACGTTGTCGCCGATGATCTGCGTCACCATCGCGATCAGGATTGC
Source organism: uncultured Bifidobacteriaceae bacterium (assembly GCA_964574525.1). Lineage (GTDB taxonomy): Bacteria > Verrucomicrobiota > Verrucomicrobiia > Limisphaerales > JADLHS01 > WYBW01. The sequence goes on along the minus strand of CAZNOE010000031.1, from coordinate 16,297 downwards.
AAGCAGGACGAGCGTCACGGGAAACGAGGACGAAATCTCGGCGCTCTTGCGCGTGCGGCGATAAATCCACGCGACCACGCCGCCCAGCACGACAGCAAGGCACAGTCGCACCAGCACATCTAGCGGCGCAATGTCCGATCCGTTGACAAACGGGGCTTTCAGGAAATCAGGCATGGGGATGTGTTTTGGTGATTGGGTGCGGGTTCATCGGAGCCTGGCACGGAGGCCAGACCCAACGCCGCCACCGCGAGCCGATACTTGGAAACCGGCTGCGGGTTCAGCGCGAATTCCTCGGCCAGGTATTTGAACAGGACGGGCATCTCGTAGCGGAATTTTAATTCGAGGATGATTCGATCCTCCGAGAGCAACCTGCCTTCGCCCTCGCCAAAGCCCAGGCCAGTCACAGGCAGCCCGCGTAGGTTTTCATCCAGGGTCAATCGAATGGGGCCATACCGGGTCATCGCGACCCGCGCGGTGCGATGATACGAAATCTGGCAAACCGGCTCCAGCCGCCGCGCCAGAAAACGGCGATGAAACCAGAAACCCGGCCAGCCCCTTTCGGGAGACTCAGAGGCCAGCCGCTCCAGTTCGTCCAGCTTGATGATGGATCGGCGCTTGGTGAGCAACCCGCGCGTCTTGAGCTTGCGCTCCAGGAACACGATCTCGCTTTGTCCGTAACGGCGAATTCGATACTTGCTGCGGCCGAACGACCCCTTGCGATGGAACACATCGAACTGCTCCGTGTCGAAGTAGAGGCTGGTGATCTGATAGCTGCCGTCAGATTTTTCCGAAGCGTTTGGATCGGGCGACAGCCGCCCGTGCGCCCAATCGCGAATCTGGGCCGCAATCGCCGGCGTCACCAAAAATTTGATCTCCGAGGCGAACTCGCGATTTTCCCGGATGTCGGTGGACGGAGACATGATTTTAGTGAACGGAGATTGACTGTCCGGCGTTCAGTTTCGTGGCAAAGGCCCAGGCGATCACCGCGAAACCGGGAAGACTGGAGGCCAATGCTGCTTTCATAGTTTTCATTTTCTTCGCGATCAGCTTAACCCTGCATCTATTAAGCTGGGATTAAGTCGCCAAATTACTTTTGAGGGGAATTCCGCCGGGGACGCCGCGATGTCTTCCCGCTCCTTGCCGGCTGATGAATTCGCGGCCGGTTTTGCGCTCTTCGGCATTGAGGCGCTTGGCGCCGGCGGAACGATTGCATCAGGTCCCATTCCGACTCACGGCCATGGCCATCTCAGGCAGATCGAGAAAACCACCCTTCCGATAATATCCTCCTTCGACACGAGGGCGTGGATTGTTACAGAGAGCGGGAGCGCACGGTTGTCACCCAAGAGAGCAAATTTGCCGTCAAAGAGCTTCCCTTTTTCAATCGTGAGGTAACCCGGTTCAATGCCATGACCCTCGATGTTCGGGATGCCGTTGATAAGGAGCGATCCTCTTCGGACCTCGACTTCCTCGCCGGGCAGCCCTACCACTCGCTTGACGATGAGATCGTTTCGGTAGCGAGAGACCACAATGTCAGCCCGATGTGGTTCAGTCCTGCGATAAGCACGCTTGTACACCAAGAGCAAGTCACCCGTTCGAAAGGCAGGCTGCATGCTTGCACCTTTCACGATGACCAGTTCGAAATTACTCCGCAAAACCGCCAGTATGACAAGGAGTCCGCCGCAGAGCGCCAGACGCCAATGTCGTTGCGACGATGGCGGCTTTTTCCGTGTCGTCGTGACAGCACTTGGAACGGAATGGGAGAGGAAATCCATCTCGGCGAAAGATGAGGCTAACGCGCCGCGACCAGCCCTGCGCTTCTCGCGTGAACAAGTTCTGTCATTAGCTGGGCCTTCACACCGAAATCCATTGGAATGCTGCTCACATGCTCGAAGCCGCTGAGGACATCGTTCTGGCGTCCTGCAGCTTTGCTGACAATGACGGCTTCTGTTGCCAATCTGCCGATCATCGGATGCGTTGGGTGCTGATATAATGCGTTCAAGTAAACCTCGGTCCATTGGGCATGGAGGTTCGCTTTTTTCAGTACTGCCAGAAGTTGTTCGATCAAAACCAACTCCTGCTCCGTGCCCTTGAACTCTGCCACGCCCCGCTCCAACTGTTTGCTGACCTCAAGGAGGTGCGGTTCGACCACTGTTTCCCCGGTTTGGCTGATTAAGACGGCGTTCGCGTAGTTGGCGGCTCGTTCTGCTTGAATCCCTGTCACGAACTGCTCAGACAATGCGCTCATGAGCGCCTTTGCGTTCTCCACCTCCGAGAAAGACTGCGGGCAGTAAAGATAATCCACCGAGAACTTTGTCCCCGGCAACGTGAACGTCGCTGTGTCTTGTCGCAGAGCGCCAGAATAATAGCCAACGCCGGCCGCCAAACCCGAAATGAGAATTGCCCATGTAAGTTGACGAATGTTCATAGGTTTCATTTTCTTCGCGAGCAACTTACCTCCCTACTGATTAAGGCAGCGTTAAGCCGCAAAAAAACTTGGCAGTGTCCTGATTTGACCGGAGACCACGTTTCGCGACCACGTTTCGCGAAGCGAACCGCCTGCCTGGGGAAGCTGAATGGTGGCCGCGTTGGGACCGCTACTGAACGCCGCTGGCTGGGTGAGTGACCCATGCCGTGCTTGGTGCGTTGCGCCCAAGCCCGCGTCCACAAAGTTTAGTTGTGCGGGACTGGTTCTTTCCCGTCAGGCTTTGGGCTTGGCTGCCTCGTTGCGCTGAAATCCGTGTCCATGTGCGCCAGACCAAGAAACGCTTGCGCAATGCGGTCAACTTCCTGCGCTTTCAATTTCTTGCCGAAATCTTTCTCGACGATGTAGCTGTGAAGTTGATCGTCGCGGATGCAATGCACCTTGCCCGTCGTGCCCCAGTTGGCCTCCACCCGCGCTGACGTGAAGACAAACACGGGTTGAAAAAATGGATCGAGACCGGGTGCGAGCGTTTTAACCTTGTCCTTGATGCCCATGACCCGGCCCACGAATTGCCGCACCAATGGTTTGTCGGTCGGTTGGCCATTGCTGAGCAACTCCCCCTTGCCGTCCGCGGACACGACACCGCGCCAATTCTTCGCGTCGAGCAAGAATACACCCGCAGGCCCGACCACGACATGATCGAGGTTCCCGGACTCCGTGGTGAGATCATGGATAACGCGATAATCATCCGGGAAATTGTCCAGCGTCAGGGCCACAGTTGTTTCTCCGCTTGCGCCGCGTGACATGGCAAGCCGCTTCTTTTCCAGCGCATCCAATTTCGCTTCGCCCCATTTCGACAGAACCAAGACTCCAACCAGCGCGGCAATGAACATTAGCAGCCTGATCCAAGCAGGCCACAACCCAAGCGGGACGAAGCTGGAGATTACCAGACCCGCGATAAGGCCAAAGAAGGCGATGAGACCGCACACGAAAATAACGATGCGACGACGTTGCCTGACCGCTTCCTGGCTGACGTATCTGCCGGACTCTCCAAGTACCTTTGCCATAGCGTGGGCATCTTTCCCGCGTCCAAGAGCCGCCACAAGATGAAAAACAGAAGCGCCGCCATCTCCGCGTCCTCAGAGTTTAATTGTGCGGGACCCCTTCCGGCAGGCCGGGCTGTGTCTGGCGTCTTGCCGAGCTTGACGGATCACAAATAGACCGCTTTGAGTTTGGCATCATCCTGCAACGCTTCCGCTGCGCCGGTGAAGGACACGCGCCCATTGCGCAGCACGTAAACGCGCCGGGCGACTTTCAGCACCTCGCGGACTTTTTGTTCCACGATCAACACCGTTACGCCCGAGTCCCGGCTGATTTGTTGGATGCGCCCAAGTGCTTCCGAAACCAAAGGCGGAGCAAGCCCCAAAGACGGTTCATCCAGCAGCAGCAGTTTTGGCGATAGAATCAGTGCGTTCGCCAATGCGAGCATCTGCTTTTCTCCGCCCGACAATGTGGCTGCGCGTTGTTTCAGCCGCTCCTTCAACGCTGGAAAGAGCGTAAACACGCGCTCCATGCCCTCTTTCACCGCCGGCTTCGTGGGCAACGTGATTCCGCCCATCTCCAGATTCTCTTGGACCGTCAGGTCGGTGAAAACGCGATTGCCTTGCGGAACGTAGGCAACACCTTTGCGCAACCACTCGCGCGGCTTGGGCGACTTTACCGCATCACCGTTGAACGAAACCTGCCCCTGCCAGATCGGAATCATGCCGAACACGGCTTTGAGCAAGGTGGATTTCCCCGCGCCATTGTGACCGATCAAAGCCACAATCTCGCCTTTACCAACATCAAGGCTCACGCCATTGAGAATCTGCTTCTTGCCGTAGCCAGCGACGAGGTCAGTGGCCCGCAAATGGTCGAGCAACCGAAGTGCTTCGGCTTTGTAGTCTGAAATGAAAGGATCAGCCGACATACGCTTCGATGATTTCTGGTCGTTCCAAAACCTCCGCCGGCTTTCCCTGCGCGATGATTCTGCCCTCGTCCATGACCATGACTTGATCGGCAACCTGTCTCACGGCGGCGATGTCGTGCTCGATGAAAACGACCAGCTTGCCCTGGCCTCGCAACTCGGAAAGCAAACCGAGAATCTTCTCAACCATTTCGGGATGCACCCCGGCCACCGGTTCGTCGAGCAGCAGAATCCTCGCTTCCGTGGCGAGACAACAGGCCAGCGCCAGAAGCTTCTGCTGGCCGTAGGAAAGCTCGCCGGCAAGTTCATTAGCCTTGTCTGCCAGCCCGACAAAACGGAGCAGACGCATGGCCTCCTCGTGATTTCGTTTCTCCTCCACCGCCACACCGAATCGGAACAACGCGGGCAGCAATCGCTCGCCCTTCTGATTCGGACGGGCCAGCATGACGTTTTCGAGAACCGAAACCAGGTTGATGAGACGCAGGTCTTGAAACGTCCGCCCCATGCCGAATCTCGCGATCTTGTGCGGCGCCAGTCCGGTCAATTCCCGCTCGCCGAGAAACGACCTGCCCGAATCAGCGCGGAGAAAACCCGTGAGAACGTTGATGAGCGTGGTTTTGCCCGCGCCGTTTGGGCCGATGATGGCAATGATACCCGACGAAGGAAACTCCACGCTGACTCCCGCCAGCGCGCGCGTTCCGTCGAACGACTTGCTCAAATCTTCACAGCGCAGAATCATTTGCTAAACCCATATTTGCCGACCAACCCGCGCGGGCGGAACATCATCATGATGACCAATAGGCTCCCGTAAATTATCTGGCGCAGATTGGCAGCGACGGCGCTGGGCAATCCGACAAAGCGCAACGCTTCCGGCAGAGTGACCAAAACCACCGCGCCGACCAACGGCCCCCAGGTGCTGCCCGCCCCGCCGATAATGACCATGGAAATGATGAGGATGGATTCCATGACCGTGAAACTCGTCGGGTCAATGTAAGTGATGTAATGCGCGTAGAGGCTGCCGGCCATTGCCGCCAGCGCGGCGCTGACAGCAAATGCCGTGACCTTGAAGTAGAGCGTGTTCTTGCCGTGCGCCTTGGCGAATACTTCATCCTCACGAATGGCATGCAACACCCGGCCAAAGGGACTGCTGGTGATGCGCCAGACGACCAAATAAGCGATAGCTGCAAATCCAACACCCAGTATCAGGAAATCCAGATGCGAGCTTACGTGCCAGCCGAAGATGACGGGCTGCGGAATGCCGGGAATGCCCAGCGGCCCGCGCGTCAACTCCATCCAGTTGTTGAAAACGCTGAACAAGATCATCTGAAAACCGAACGTGCCGATCACAAAATAGTCATCGTGCAATCGCAGCGAGGGAATTGAAATCAACAGCGACAACGGAGCCGCCGCCACCATGCCAGCCAAAACACCGACTCCGAATGGCGCGCCAAAGTGAACCGCAAGCAGCGCCGAACTGTACGCACCGAAGCCGTAGAATGCTGCTTGCGTAAGTGACAACAGTCCCGTGTGCCCGACCAAGAGGTCTAAGGACCAAGCCAACACCGCGTAAACACTGGCGACAATCAGGATGTGGAGAAGATATTCCATTTCAGACAGTGGTTTTCCGCAATGTCCCGCCAGTAACCCCAGTAGGCTTCAAGAGCAGAAACGCAGTCAGCACGATGAAGACCCCCATGTCTTGCCATTGGAAACTAAACGCCCATGCGGTGAGTTGCTGGACAATGCCCAAAAGATACGAGCCGGCAACCACGCCTACGACATTCCGACCACCCCCGATAATCATCGCCACCATTGCCATGACCAATAGATTCATGCCCATCTTGGGGGTCATGTCCACATCAAGCGCCGTGAGGATACCAGCCAGACCCGCCAGCGCTGAAGCAATTGCAAAAGTCCAGAGGAGCGTTCGATCCACGTCAATCCCGACGGCTTTTGCCAACTCATGGTCACTGGCCACAGCCCTCATCACGGCGCCGAGTCTCGTGGATTGTTGAAACCACATCAAGGCAAGGGCCGCGACAACACTGGCTGTAATTGTTACGAGTTGAATAACGGTTATGTGCACTCCGGAAAATATGACGGGCGCGGAGGTGTCCCCAGTTCGCACCGACTTCGCCACGTCACCGAAAGCGAGCGAAATTGAGTTCTGGAGCACGACATACATTCCCAAGGAAGCAATCAACAGAATAAATGCCGGGGCCTTTTGTCGCCGGAGTTTCTTGAAGATTGTCACCTCCATAAGGCAGCCAACAACGATAGCGATAGCGATGCCCCCAATGATGGAAGGCCAAAAGCTCAATCCGGCAAAACTCAAAAGCAGCAAGACTCCGTATGGCGCCAACACGGCCACGGCACCGTGGCTGAAATTGATGAACTTCGCTTGTGCATAGATCTGGCCAAGCCCCAGTGCCATCAGAGCGTAAGTAGAGCCAGCGATGAACCCGTTGATGAGGAACTGAGCAAACACCTTTGAGCCTTTCTAACCCGGCTATGGGGTCGATGATGAACGCTTGAGGGTTTGCTTCGCTTCTTCGATTACTGCTGTCGCATAGCTTGACTGCCCAAAACCGCTAGAAATCAACTCCCATAAACACTCGACAAGTGATTCTTTTGACAAAGAAGCAGCTGAGCCACTTGCCGGCGATGAGAGGGCTGGCGCCGCTGCCGCAGGGGAAGGGACCACTGCAACGCTGGGACCGATTGAGCCAGATGCAGGGGTCACTGCTGCTGGAGTCATTGGCGAAGTAACAGTCAGTGGTGTTGGCGCTTTCTGACGCACAAAACTCAACAGTTGGTCTTTCGCTGCCGCGCCCAACGGAAGGCCAGGTCGGCTCTCGATCGCAGTTTTGATGCGACCTGCCTGCGTCGGTGTTAGCTTTTGCTCTATCAGCGCATTCCCGGAAAGCGAAGCGAAATAAGCTGCGACCTCGCCGATAATCTCGCCCAGCAGCATGGACTCGGTAAAGGTTTGGCCAAATAACTCAACCACATCCTTGCTAATCAAAAGAGCGTCAATCTCGGACCGAAAGGATTCCTTGTCCAAAACGATGTGCTTCGTGCGTCCGAGCACGTAATCCACGAACAAGTCATCCATCAGCCGCTCGAATCTAGTTTCATACTCTTCGGTTGCTCCGGGTGTATCTCCACGCTTATAAAGGCACCCTTGGTCTCTGTCCCTGCCAGTGTAGGGACATACTTTGATGCGCTCGAAGTAACTCTCGTCTGAGTTCACAAACTCTTCTCGAAGCGCTGAAGAGATCCGGATGCTGCGAGCCTTAAAGCGATCTCGGTATTGGTTCTGAGACACGCAGAACAAATCCGTGTGAGCTACGTAAATGCGCTCCTCGGAAACTTCATCAGCCGTTTGATCCCAAACCCGCATTGGCAGGAAGGCGAAGAGACGGACCGTTGTAGCTCTTGTTATCCAAACCCGGCAATGGCCCTGCTTCCGGTCACGCAGAATGCGGCAGACGTCACGAAGACCTTTTGAGAACAGAATCGCAAACTTTTCCCCGTGATCCTTTTTCCGAATCCGTGACCAGATCAAAACGTTTGCCCAATAGTGGAAATGATCGCCCGGTGAGAAGAACATCACCTGTAGCTCACAGTCATCGTGAACTCCCCTCAGAGCATCAACGAAAGTCTCAAACTTCGATGGCCCGACAACAGCATAACCATAGGCTGGTGTTGAGAGGAGAAGGATAATTCGAGCACCTGTTGATCGAAATTGCTTGAGCCGGTTGACGAGGTGGTAGTCAAAAATATCCTGGAATTTGGTCTTGTTCTCGCCTGTTGCGAAGATGTACTCGACAAGTTGGCTCTGCGTCTCCTTCGCCTTGTTGAAAGCTCGCTCGGCGAAGACGAATGCCAACAGGGCCAAGAACATTCCAAGCACTTCAAAAAAGAGCTTCCAGTCCCACCAAGTTGATGGAATCCAGACCTTCTGGGCAAGCGTGGCTGCTGCGAAGATGAACCCAAAGTAGATGACAGCGTAAACAAAAAGCACCCATAGCTTCGGTCCGGCTCGTTCGAGCAATTTCGGCAGGGACCATCCCTCCTTGAGCGGCCTCAAGCTCGGGAACCATTGATCCGGAAACCAGCGGTCAAGAAACTCCTGCGTTCGCGGGGATCGACTGCCGCTCTTGTCGGTTTCGCCCGGTGGCGAATCATTCGCCGGGTTTTCTGAGTTTTGGCTCACGATAGATGGTCAGGAACTTGCCGTCTTTTATTGTTCGAACGACTATCGGTTTGATAACATCTCCGTGGTCATCGAATGATGTCGGGCCGGAAACGCCAGGGAAATCTCGAACCTTGTAGAGTTCATCCTTGATCTGTTCTCTTGAGGTTCCCGCTTTGTCCAAGACATGGGCGGTCACGTAGGCTGCGTCGTAAGCAAGTGCGCCGTAGCCCTCGGGAGCGCGACCGTACTTCGCCTCGTATTTTTTCTGGAACTCCTTGATCTTTGGGTCATCGGAATCCGGGTCGAAATGGTGAACGTAAATGACCCCTTCTGCCGCCTTCCCTGCGGTCAGAACCACATCGGGGCTTTCCATCGGCGCACTGCCGAGAAACTGGGTTTTGATTCCAAGCTCGGCTGCTTGTTTCAGGATAACGCCAGCCTCGGCATAAGCTGGGACAAACACACCATCTGGTTCGGCACCCTTCAGCTTCGTCAGCACTGAGCGGAAGTCCTGAGCGCCTTGAGGGAATCCTTCTTCAAAGACGACCTTGCTGCCAAGACCTTCAGCAAGGTTCTTAAACACCGCTGCTTGATCAACGCCGTAATCATTGTTCACGTACAGGATCGCCAGCTTCTTCAGACCAAGCTTCTGGCAGGCGTACGGCGCAAGAACTTTCAAATAGTACCGCGAGTCGGGTTGAATCCTGAAGACGTAATCGCCGGCGTCACGAATCTGCGGCGACTGCGCCTCCGCCAAGATTGGAATTCGGTTGGCTTCCGCAATCGGCGCTTGAGCAAGAACGCAGGACGACGCCCACGTGCCGAAAACAATCGGAACTTTGTCAACGGTTGCGAGCTTGGTCATGGCTGCCGCTGCGGAACTCGGAACAGCTTGATCGTCTTCCCAGATGACGCGAAGCGGTGCGCCTTTCACTCCGCCCTGCTTGTTGATCTCGTCCAGCGCCAGTTGAAAGCCTTCTTGGCAAAACTTCCCATATTGGGCCGAGTTTCCTGATAGGGGCAGAATCGCCCCAATCGTGATGGGTTGAGTGCCGGCTTTTTGTCCGCACGAAATTACAATGAGGGCGGTCGCAATCGAAAAAGCCGTCAGAACAAGTGCTGAAATTCGCTTGGTCATATTTTTTAGTGTGGTGTCATAGACGGGTTCCACGCACCCGGCATCACAATCCATAGTTGACCCGTTTTTGCGGAATCTGTAAACCCCTTTTACTCAGAAAATCCCTCACAACAGGAATAACGCCGCAGGAATGGGAAAGACTTCGTCGTGCAATCAAAAGCGGCCTCCGTTTCCCAAGGCCGCTTTGAGTTTGCGTCAATGGTTCGCCGTTTGATTTACGGACTCGGCGGCGTGGGCGGAACGGGCATCATTGGACCCGAAGGCGGAAGAAGGCTTGCAATGTGACGTTGGTCCAGAGAACGCAGAATTGATTATTCGTCAGCATGGGCGTGGCGGTCACAGGCGTCCAATTGGCCGGGAGATTGGTTGAACATTCGAGGCGGGTGCTCTGATTGGTTGCCAGCCAGGAAAGTGTTACCCCGTTGGCGACGGTTGAAATTTGGAGCAACGGCGCGTTCGTATAGGCCGGAGCAAAAGTGAGGTTGACCCATTCGGGATGATCCACGAACGGGTTGCGATTGGTTTGGTAGAGCGTATAGACGCGGTCGTTGCGGAATTGTTCGGCGGCGTCCACGGGGTCGGCGTTGTGCCACGCCAAAAGGGTGCTGAGTCTGCCCATGTAGGCGTTAGTCGAGGCGATGAGCGCCACGGTGTCGGTCAGGATGAGTGTGGGTTCATTGGTGGCGTCGCCGGTGTAGCGGGTCGGAAAGCGGTGCTAAAGACACGCGCAGTCCAGACGCTTCGCGCCTGCCGGGCGCCCTAGCTTCTCAGAAAATAATGGGGGGCTTAAACTGGCTCAGAAGTTCTTCGTGCAAAGGTGGGCGAGTTCAAATCAGGGACACTACCAAGATTTTTCCAAAGAAATCCCGTCGGTGCCGCGCAATTTAATGATTCCTTAATCTGTCCCCGGCTATCCTTGGCGTGTTTGAGAGGTCAAAAGACGTGTCACCGTCGGTCATTCGTGATACAGAGATGAGAACAAAACTCCGATGAGAGTCCTGGTCGTTGAAGATGAGCCGCGCTTGCTCCGCAACCTCGCCAAGGCGTTGCGCGAGGAAGGCTACGCCGTGGACACCGCCGAAACCGGTGACGACGGGCTGTTCAAGGCGGAAACCTACGACTACGACACCATCGTCCTCGATGTGATGCTGCCCGGAATGGATGGCTGGGCGGTCCTTGATCGGGTCCGCGAGAAGAAGCGCACACCCGTCCTGATGCTTACGGCGCGCGATGCTCCGGCTGACCGCGTGCGCGGCCTCGACACGGGCGCGGATGATTACCTGATTAAACCTTTCGATCTGGCCGAACTGCTCGCGCGGCTGCGGGCATTGATTCGGCGCTCCGCCGGGCAGGTGCGGCCCACCCTGAGCGCGGGCGATGTTCTGATTGACACCCGCGCCCGCTCGGTCACGCGCGCCGGCCAGCCCGTCATCCTCACCGCGCGCGAATACGCCATCCTGGAATACCTCGTGTTGCATCGCGGCGAAGTCATCACGCGCACGGAGCTTTACGAACACCTTTTTGACGAAAGCGATGATACGCTTTCTAATCTCCTGGACGTTCACGTGTTCAGCCTCCGCAAGAAACTGGGACGCGATCTGATTGCCACCCGCCGTGGCCAGGGGTATTGCATTGAATGAAATCCGAAGCTCAAAATCCGAAATCCGAAAGAAGGCCGAAATCCGAAACCCGAATCGCCGCGGCGT
>CAZNOE010000031.1:1977-4854 GCA_964574525.1 uncultured Bifidobacteriaceae bacterium | reverse complement strand
GGTATTGCATCGAACTCTGAACCGTCATCATGTTCATCAAATCCATTCGCTGGCGGCTGCAAATCTGGCTCGCATTCCTGCTCATCTGCACCCTCAGCGGCTTCGCCCTCGCCACGTACGAGGCGCATCGCATCAAGCAATACCAGCAGGTGGATGATGAACTCGGCCGGCGCGTTGAAGGCTTGGCCCTCATGGTGCGAGGCCGCTTTTCCCCTGGTGGCCGCCCGCCGTTTAACGAGCGTAACCGGCCTGAGCCGTTTGAGTCGAAGGGCAGGCGACCGCCGGGACGGCCGGAAGATTTTCCACGGCCCGAGCCACCTGGGAAAGGACCTGCGCGTGAAATTCTTCCGCCGTTTCCGGACGACCACCGCCAGTTTGGAACCGCTGCGGGTGACAATTCCAACTCGCCCGCCGGGTCATTGCCAGGCGCATCTGAATTCCGACTGCCGCCCAACTTCGAACGGTTCAGGCAGCAGGACGAAGAACTTGGCATTTATTTCACGATTTGGAATCGCGACGGTACTCGCATGGATGGTTCGACCAACGCGCCGGCTGATTTGACACGCCCGACGCAGGAGCATTCGCCGGACAGCGGCCCCCACTTTCGCACCCGGGGCGTTTATCGGGAAGGGTTCGATTTCAATCGCGAAGGTCGCTGTGTCCTGGTGGGCCGTTCCATCGCCACCGAACTTACCGCCATGCGAAGTTTCGCGTTCATTCTCGCCGGCGCGGGGGCCGCCGTGCTTGCACTCGGACTCGGCGGAGGCTGGTGGATTGCCACGCGTGCCATTCGTCCCGTCGAAGCGATTAGCGCCGCCGCCAGCCGTATTTCCGCGGGTCACCTGTCGGAGCGCATCAATGTTGAGGACACGGACGGTGAACTTGGCCGACTGGCCGGAGTGTTGAACTCAACGTTCGCCCGTCTCGACGCCGCCTTCGCCCAGCAACGGCAGTTCACGGCCGACGCTTCGCACGAACTCCGCACGCCCCTGGCCGTCTTGATTTCGGAAGCCCAGACCGCCCTGGCCCATCAACGCACCGCCGGAGAATATCGTGAAACCCTGGAGGCCTGCCTGGATACCGCCCAACAAATGCGGCGACTGACGGAAGCCCTCCTTCAACTTGCCCGCTTCGACGCCGGACAGAATCCGCTTCAGCGCGCCCGTCTCGACTTGGCGGAGAATGTGCGCGCCTGCGTCGAACTCATCCATCCGCTCGCCGACCCGCGCGGCATTCGCCTCGTGTGCAACCTCGCGCCAGCAGAAGCGCGCGGTGACGCCGAGCTTCTCGAACGGGTCATCACCAATCTGCTAACCAACGCCATCCACTACAACAAACCGAAGGGCGAAGTCCGTATCAGCACCAGCGTCGAAAACGGCGCTGCCGTTCTTACCGTCGCGGACACCGGGCAAGGTATCGCGCCCGAAGATTTGCCGCACATTTTCGAGCGGTTTTTTCGCGCGGACAAATCCCGCTCGCGCGCCCATGGCCGCGCCGGACTCGGTCTCGCCATCTGCAAAGCCATCGTGGATGCCCACGGCGGCAGCATTGAGGTGACGAGCAGGCCCGACAATGGAGCTGTGTTCACCGTCCGCTTTCCTGCCGGCGTAGTGGCGTAGTGGGGCAGCCGTCCCGGCTGTCACCGTCCCACCGGCCGTCCCGGCTGGTGGTAGCAACTGCAAGCGGGACGCCCGCCGGGACGGCCACAGGCCGGAGGCCTGCGCCACTAGAAATTTCATCTAGGCACACCGCTTCCCTTCGTTACACTCCCGCCGCATGGACAAAGTCAGACTCGGCATCATCGGCATGGGGAACATCGGGAAATACCACGCCGATTATCTCTCAAACAAAAAGGTCAGCCGGTGCGAACTCGTGGCCGTGTGCGATGCCTTCGCGCCGCTCGATCGTTACAAGCCGCTCAAGACTTCCACGGACGGCGAAGCACTCATCAAATCTGGAGACGTGGACGCCGTCATCATCGCCACGCCGCATTTTCAGCACACGACGCTGGGCATCGTCGCGCTCGAAGCCGGCGTCTACGCGATGGTCGGGAAACCCATTTCTTCGCACAAGGCCGATGCTGAACGGCTCATTGCTACTGGCGGGTGCGGAAAAACCGCTGCGAAAAGTTGGTGGCATCGGTGACGATGAAGCTGAAAACGGCGCCGGAATTTGTGTTCGTCAGGACGGGTATCCAAGTGGCCGCTGCCAGATTTGTCGCCGCTTCAATGACGAAGTCTTGTCCCGCAGTTCCGCCCAGCGTGTATTCAATTTGCCCACTGGAAAGCAGTTCCGCGGATTGAAAAATGATTCGAGGCCGGGTGTCGATCGTGGTGAGCACGATGTTCGTCGCGCTGAAAATGGGTTGGAAAAGAAAGCCTCCGCCGATGTTCAAGCCGACGATGTGGTCGAAGGACCCGGCATGTGAGTTGTAACGGATGATCTCGAAACTATCACCTCCGCTTGGCCGAAAACCATTGATCAATTGGATATTCAGTGCGCCGTTGAGTGTGGCGTGGCCGGTAATTTTGAGTTGGTCGTAATCAACTCCGGCAGCATGGCCGCCAATCTCGATGTTCAGATTGCCCGTCGCCGTCTGCGGAAAGTCGCCCATGACAGTCAGAATCCCTGGGGAGGTGCCGGGATTGACGTTGCCCGTGTTGGCGAACGAAGTGAATCGGACGTCGAGCGTGCCGTAGCCTTGGATGATGCCCGCTGTCGCGTTCACGAATGTTCCGCCCGAGGCTGTGAAGGTCCGATTGCTGGAAATCGTAATTACGCCGGTCGTCGTGAAGCTGGGCGCGTTGCCTCCCTGGATTACCGTGAAGTCGCCCCCGTTCAGCGTGATCGTCCCGCTGTTGAGGTGGGCCGACGACG
>CAZNOE010000031.1:0-1877 GCA_964574525.1 uncultured Bifidobacteriaceae bacterium | reverse complement strand
CCCCGGAACACCAGCAACCCCTGGTTGACCAATGCCGTGTTGAACGTGCTGCTGTCGGCATTGAGCGTCCTGCCCGCCGCGTTGGTCACCGCGCCCAGCCCGTTGAGCGTCGTGCCGGCCAACCGCAGCGTCGTCGTGACATTGCTGAAGTCCGGCGTGAAGTTGGCCACTGTGGAAATCAAATTCAACGTGCCCGCCCCGCTCACCGTCCCGGCGTTGTAGTTGAACGTTCCCCCGTTGACCGTGAACGTGCGCCCGCCGCCAATGTCAATCGTGCCCGTGGTCGTGAAGCTCGACTGGTTGACGGTGAAGTCGCCCCCGTTCAGCGTGATCGTCCCGCTGTTGAGGTGGGCCGACGACGTCTGGTTGAGTGTCAGCGCCTGGTTGATCGTCACCGTCCCCCGGTTGTCCAATTGCACCCCCAGCGTCCGCCCGCCGCCCGCGCCCGCCAGCACGTTGATCTGCCCGCCCGCCGCGTTGACCAGACTGCCGCTGCTCATGTTCAAGGACGCCCCCCGCGGGTTGTCCGCGCTGGTCAACTCAATCACCCCGCTGTTGGTGAACCCAAGGGCCACATTCAAAATTGCCTGACCAACGGGGTCGTCCGCCAGTAGCCGCAGCGTCGCCCCGGCCTGATTCACAAAGCTCCCGCCGAGGTTGTTGTTAAATGCTCCCCGGAACACCAGCAACCCCTGGTTGACCAATGCCGTGTTGAACGTGCTGCTGTTGAGGCTCATTGTCCCTTGGTTGGTCAGTGTCCCGGCGCCCGCCACCGTGCTGGAGCTAAGCGCCATGACGCCGTTGCTGTTGATGGCGCTTGCGCCGTTGAGCGAGAACATGCGGCTGGTGGCGGAAAAGGTTTGCGTCCCACTCACTCCACCGAGAGTGAGGCTGGCGACGGTCGCGTCCATATCGAACGTGACGGTGTACGTGCCGCTGTTGGTGATGAGAACGGCATCCGATGAACCTGGCACGATGCCCGTGCTCCAGTTGCCGGGAACACTCCAGTTTCCGCCCAACGAATTGGTCCACCGAACCTCGGCGGCGGGCAATGCCCGGCCTGTGCATAGCACCGCGAATATTGCGAAAGCGTGGAAGATATTTGAAGCGTTCAGTTTCATATGTTGCTCCTCACGAAGTCGTACTTATACGGAGCATGCCGCCTGTGAGTGGTCAACATTAGTCCGTTGCCAACGGATCACCAAGACTTTATTGCATCAGAGAAAAACCAATTGCGAATCAGCATGTGAGCCTTGTCAGCGACCGAGAAAGAGCTTGCAACGATTTTAAGCGCCACATGATATTGGTCGCGCGTTCGAGCGGCCACCGCTCGGTTTCAGGTCGGACATCAACATGAACACAGTTCGTCTCGGCATCATCGGCATGGGCAACATTGGGAAATACCATGCTGATTATCTTTCTAACAAGAAGGTCAGCCGCTGCGAACTCGTGGCCGTGTGTGATGCCTTCGCGCCGCTCGATCGTTACAAACCGCTCAAGACTTCCACGGATGGCGAGGCACTCATCAAATCTGGTGATGTGGACGCTGTCATCATCGCCACACCGCATTTTCAGCACACGACGCTGGGTATCGCCGCGCTCGAAGCCGGCGTCCACGCGATGGTCGAGAAACCCATTTCTTCGCACAAGGCGGACGCTGAACGGCTTATCGCAGCCAGCCAGAAAAATCCCAAGGTGGTTTTCAGCGGCATGTTCCAGATGCGCACCGAGCCGCGCTACCAGAAGGTGCAAAAACTGATTCAAGATGGCGACCTCGGCGACGTCGTGCGCGTGAACTGGATCAACACGGACTGGTATCGCACCGAGGCGTATTACGCGAGCGGCGGCTGGCGCGCGACGTGGAAGGGCGAAGGCGG
>CAZNOE010000030.1:5261-19731 GCA_964574525.1 uncultured Bifidobacteriaceae bacterium | reverse complement strand
ACCGACTGGACTTATGCCATTTGGAAAACAAATGGCACGGGCACAGCCGTGTCGCCCGTCGCGGGGAATACTTATGAGTGCGTCTCCAATGGCATTACGTTCGGGAACAACAAGAACAACACGCGCATCCGGAATCCAGCCTCGACCGGCGTCCAGACTTTTCCCGGTGATTCTCTGACCCTCAACACCAACACGGAAATCCGCGCAAAACAGGTGGGCGCGATTCTCAACTTCCCCGCCGTCGGCGGCAACCCAGGACTGATTCTCAACGGCGGGGTTTTGAATGCAGTGGACGAGACCGTTTTTGAAATCGCCGGCAGAGTTCAAGTTGCTTCGCAATCATACATATGTCCCGCGGACGCCGGTGGGGGTGACCTCCGTCCCTTGCGCGGTTTCAACCTCACGGGCCAACTCTCCGGCAATGGCACGATGGTGATTTTCAACGCGGGAACAACCGTGGCGCAGCAAATTTCCGGGAACGCGAATACGTTTTCAGGCAAGTGGATCGTCAAAGCAGGCTGGCTGTTGGGTTCCGCGCCCAACTCGCTCGGGACAAATGATATTACGGTCAACCCAAATTACGTCCTGCCTCTGGACTCTTCGATCATCAACGTGACCGGCCCGGCTTTGTTCGAAGTGAATTACGACCTCAATAGCGCGGCACGGCTGACGCTGACAAACGGCGGCGTGATGAGCCTGCATCAGAATTGCGCCTTTACCTCGGTGAGAATTGAAGGCGTTTCGTTGAGCGCCGGCACCCATTACTACCCGGAACTGGCGGCGAACTTCCCCAACAACTTCGCTACCGGCGGCTCCGGCAGCATCACGGTCCAGCCCTACGGCACTCCGCCGCCGGTTGCGCCGACGATCACGACCCAACCCGGCTCAACCACGTTGTATGCCGGCAGCTACACGCGGTTGGTCACGACCGCGTCCGGCGCGGCGCCACTGTATTACCAATGGCAGAAAGGCACGAACAACATTTACGTCAATGCGGCGGACGCTGGCGATGTGTCGGGCGCAATGACAGACACATTGACCTTCAGCGCGCTGATTTTGTCCGACACCGCTGACTATCGGCTGATCGTGACGAACTCCGTCGGCTCGGCCACCAGCCAGGTCGCCACGGTCACCGTGCTGGTTACCGATGCGACCTCTCCATCAATTGCAGCGCTCAATCCGCCGGCGGGCGCGAGTATCAGCACCCTCGCACAAATTCAAGTCACGTTCAGCAGGAGCGTGGTCGGAGTTGATGCCGAAGACCTCATGATCAATGGACTGCCAGCCGATTCCATTTCCGGTTCGGGATCGAATTACGTTTTCACCTTCACGCAGCCGCAGCCGGGAACCATTCCGGTTTATTGGGATGTGGACAGCGGCATTACCGATCTTTCTGGCAATGCCTTCGATCCTTCGCTGTCCTGGAGCTACACACTGATTGACAACATTCCCCCGACGATTGTCTCGACCGCTCCGAGTGGTGGTGCGACGGTCGGCTTGCTGACACAAGCGCAAGTCATCTTCAGTGAACCAGTCAGCGGCGTGGAGGCAGCCGACTTTTTGGTCAACGGCATCGCGGCGACGAACGTGACCGGCAGCGGGTTCGGTCCATATGTATTTCAGTTTCCGCAGCCTCTTCAGGGCTCGGTGCAATTCTCGTGGCTGGCGGGTCACAACATCCGCGACCTTTCGACCGGCGCGAACCTGTTCGGTGGAGCGGGTTGGACGGTCGTGTTGGACTCAGCGGCAGCTTCGGCGGCGTTGACGGACATTGTGATCAACGAATTCCTGGCCGCGAATGTAAATCCGGGCGGATTGTTGGACGAGGACGGACAGCTTGATGACTGGATTGAGATCTACAATCGCGGCGGCACAACCGTGGACCTCGCTGGTTGGTCGTTGACGGACGATGCCGAACAGCCGGCGCAATGGATTTTCCCGGCCACCAGCATTGGTTCCGGACAATTCCTCGTGATATTCGCATCTGGAAAAGACCGGCGCGTTCCAGCCGCAAATCTGCACACCAGTTTCTCTCTGAATGCGGCGGGTGAATATCTGGGACTTTTTAATCCCGATTTCCCGCCGCGCGTCGTCCACGAATTCGCGCCGGAATTTCCCGGGCAGCGGAACGACTTTTCCTACGGCCTGGATGGCGGCGATGCGCTCCATTACTTCGCAATTCAAACTCCAGGCGCGCCGAACAGCGGTAGCACGTTGACCGGTGTCGTCGCCGCGGTGCATTTCACCGTCGGCCACGGTTTCTTCAATCAGCCATTTAACCTCATTCTGACTTCGACGACTCCGGGAGCGGCCATCGTTTACACGACGAATGGGAGTGAACCTAGCATCAGTGGCGGCCTGACGAACGGAACACTTTACACAGCCCCCATCAACATCAGCAAGACCACCGCCTTGCGTGCCGCCGCCTTCGCGCCGGATCTTCTGCCATCGCTCGTCGGCTCGCGCAGTTACCTTTTTGTCGAAGACATCGTCCGGCAGCCAAACGCTCCGGCGGGTTACCCGACGGGGAATGTGTGGACACCGACTCCCGGAATCGTTCAAACCGGTTCGCGAGCCTATTACCAAATGGCCCCTGTCATCGTTGACAATCCGCAATACTCCAACTCGGTCCGCGCCGGTCTGCTCTCGATCCCCACCATGTCCCTTGTCCTGCCAATTCCCGATCTGTTCGATCCGAACACCGGAATTTATACGCATCCTCAAAGTCGCGGCGATCCATGGGAGCGAGCCTGCTCGATGGAACTGATTTTCCCGGACGGTTCGGACGGATTGCAACTGGATTGCGGCTTGCAGATTCAGGGCGGCACCCAGCGCGACCCGGGCAAAAACGCCAAGCACTCCTTCCGCGTCAGTTTCAAAGGCAATTATGGCGCGAGCAAACTCGAATTCGGCATGTTCCCCGATTCGCCCGTTGCCAGCTTCAACACGCTCGTTCTCGACGGCGGCATCAATATGTGGTGGCATTACGTCGGGACAAGCTCTCCGGCGGATCAGCGTTTTCGCGCCCAGTGTGTACGCGATCAGTTCACCAGCGATCTAATGCTGGCGCTGGGGCATCCCTCGTTTCATGGACGATTCTATCATCTTTACCTGAACGGACTGTATTGGGGTTTGCACTACATCCACGAGCGGACCGACGACTCCTTCGCCGAAAGCTATTTCGGCGGCAGCCGGACAAACTATGACATTATCCGCAACACAACCGTCGGCACGGAGGTCGTCGCCGGCGACCTGGCCGCGTGGAATGCCGCGCTGGCCCTCTCCGGCACCAACCTGGTCAACAACGCGCAATACCTCCAGTTGCAGGAGTACGTGGACGTCGAGAATCTGATTGATTACATGATCGTAAACCACTGGGTCGGCAACGAAGACTGGCCGCAACACAACTGGTATGTTCTTCGCGAGCGGGCGACGGGGCAGGGGTTCAAGTTCATGATCTGGGATGCTGAGCACGTCTTGAAGACGGCTGGTATCAACCGCACCACGGCCGATTCCGCCGGCAGTCCGGCGCGGATTTACAATGCGCTCCGCAACAACGCGGAATTCCGTCTGCTCTTCGCCGACCACCTTCAGAAGCATTTTTTCAGGGGCGGCGTGTTCTACACGGATTCCTCCAACCCGCTCTGGGATCCATCGCATCCAGAGCGCAACATGCCGGCGTCGCTTTACATGAAGCGCATCAAGGAAATTGACACTGCCATTGTGGACGAATCGGCGCGCTGGGGTGGATACACATTGACGACCAACTACACCCGGAACGATCACTGGCTGCGCGAACTAAACAATCTGCTCGGCTACACCAACAACGCGGGCAACACTGCGAATTATTTCCCGCAGCGTTCCGCCACCGTTCTGAATCAATACCGGTCCATCGGCCTCCTTCCCAGCGTGAGCGCGCCGGTCTTCAGCGCTTCGGGCGGCAGTGTTCCAGTCGGCTTTTCCCTCACGATGACCAATCCGAACGCCGGCGGAAACATTTACTACACGACCAATGGCACCGACCCGCGCGTGTCCGGTTCGGGTGCGGTCACCCTTGGGGCGCGAACCTACACGAATGGATTTCCCGTTGCGTTGAGCGGCAGCGCAGTCGTCAAAGCGCGCGTGCTTAGCGGCGGCACGTGGAGCGCGCTCAACCAAGCCGCCTTCAGCGTGGCTTCGCTCGGCGTGCCGATTCGGATCACCGAACTCATGTATAATCCCGTCGGCGGCGATGCTTACGAGTTCATTGAACTTCAGAACGTCGGCGTCACACCAGTGAATTTGAGCGGCTATAGCTTTGACGGCTTCACGTTTGTTTTTCCGGACGGAACAACGTTGGCCGCCGGCGGCGTGATGGTGCTGGCCTCTTCGGAGAATCCCGCAGCGTTCGCGAGCCGGTATCCCGGCGTTGCAGTGGCCGGCAATTTCGGCGGACAGCTTTCCAACGGCGGGGAACGTATCGCGCTGTTGGACGCGAACGGCCACACGATCGTTTCAGTGGACTATCAGGACTCTGGCGGTTGGCCAATCGCAGCGGACGGCGGCGGCGACTCGCTGGAAATCATCAATCCCAATGGCGATCCCGATGACCCGGCCAATTGGCGCGCCAGCCTCGCTGCCAATGGTTCGCCCGGCGCCGTCGCTAGTCTTGCCGCGACCAATGCTGTGCGCCTCAACGAAGTCATGGCCGAGAACGCCGGCGCGGTGACGAATGGCGGAACTTTTCCGGACTGGGTGGAGTTGCGCAACGCGGGCACAAATGTTGTGAGCCTCGCGAATTGGAGCCTGACCGACAGCGGGAATCCGAGAAAGTTTGTTTTCCCGAGCGGCACGAACCTCGCCGCGGGCGCTTATATGGTCGTCTGGTGCGACAATCAGACGAATGTGCCGGGCTTGCACAGCGGGTTCTCGCTGGGTCGCAAAGGCGAAAGCCTTTTCCTTTACGATGCGGCGACCAACCGCGTGGACGCGTTCAGCTTCGGATTGCAACTGACGAATTACACGATTGGCCGGGTCGGGTCGGACGCAGCCTGGCAGTTGACCGTGCCCACGCCTGGCGCCAACAACATCGCCGCGGCAGTCGGCGCGGCCACGAATCTTGTGATTAACGAATGGCTGGCCAACTCTGCACCGGGCACTCCCGATTGGATCGAGCTTCACAACACATCCTCCAGCCAGCCGGTTGCTTTGTCCGGCTTGTATTTCGGAACGAGCAACGCGTTATTTCAAATCCGCTCGTTGTCCTTCATCGGCCCGCGTGATTTCGTGCAGTTCTTCGCCGACGGGAATCCGGGTTTCGATCGGCTCGATTTCAAACTCACCGCGCCAGGCGACGCGATCACCCTTTACGATTATTCGGCCCAGCAGATCGATCGCATCAGCTTCGTCAACCAAATCGAGGGCGTGTCGCAGGGCCGATTGCCAAACGGCTCTTCGACCATCGTCAGTTTCCCCGGCACGGCCAGTCCCGGCGCCGCCAATTACGTCATCGCGTATGCGGGACCGAGATTGAACGAGGTCATGGCGCGCAACGTGTCAGCAGTTTACGATTCGCGCGGCAACAATCCCGACTGGATCGAAATCTTTAATCCCAACCCGACGAATTACAGTCTGGCGGGCATGAGTCTGAGCACTGACCCAACGAAACCCGGACAGTGGGTTGTCCCCGCCGGCGTGAGCATCGGCGCGAATGGTTACCTCATCGTCTGGTGCGATGCGTCGCGGCCCGCCTCGTCCAACGCGAGTCCAGAGCTGAACCTCGGGCATGCACTGTCGGGCGACGGCGACGCCATATATCTCTTCAACGCGAACGGGCAGATCGTGGATTCTGTGACTTTCGGTTTTCAAATCGCCGATCGCTCGATAGGGAAAAACGCTGGCTCGTGGGCATTGTTGGGCGACCCGACACCCGGTGCTGTCAACGCCGCAAATGCCACGCTCGGCAGCGTCGCCAATCTTCGCATTAACGAATGGATGGCCGACCCTGCCGCGGGTAACGACTGGTTTGAGTTGTTTAATCTCGACACCGCGCCGGTTGCTCTCGGTGGCTTGTACTTCACGGACGATCCATCTATTGCGGGAATGACGAATTCCCAAGTGGCCGCGCTCAGCTTCATCGCCGGTCACGGTTGGGTGAAGCTCGAAGCGGACAGCGACCCCGGTCAGGGACCAAACCACGTCAAATTCAGTCTGGACCAAAACGGGGAAACGATCCGGCTTTACAATTCAAACCTGACGCTGATTGATGCCGTTGATTATGGACTTCAGCCGGTCGGCGTCTCTCAAGGCCGCTTGCCGGACGGCGGCGGCAACATCGTCAGCTTTGTCACGACGCCGACTCCCGACGCGAGCAATTACCTTCCGCTCCAACATGTGCTCATCAACGAAGTGCTGACGCACACTGACCCGCCGTTGGAAGACGCGATTGAACTGTACAATCCGGGCGGCAACAGTGTGGCGATGGGCGGCTGGTTCATCAGCAACTCGGAGACGGACTTCAAGAAATATCGCATCGCGAACGGAACGGTCCTGCCCGCTGGCGGCTACAAAGTATTTTATGAATATCAATTCAACTCGACCAATGCAGTGCCGTTCTCGCTCAACTCAGCGCACGGCGACAGCGTGTTCCTGGCCGAAGCGGACGCGTTGGGAAATCTTACTGGCTATCGCGCGCAAGTTTCCTTCGGCGCGGCGTCGAACAGCGTCTCGTTCGGGCGCTTCGTCACGAGTGCCGGCGTGGATTTCGTCGCGCTGAGCAACCGCACATTTGGCGTGGATAACCCGGCCACGGTCGCTCAGTTCCGCACAGGAACCGGTTTGGCGAATTCAGTCCCGAGGATTGGTCCGATCGTTATCAGCGAGATCATGTATCATCCGATAACGCTGAGCGGGACGAATTCCCCGGAAAAAAACGACGAGGAATTCATCGAGTTGTTGAACATCACTTCCACTTCGGTGCCGCTCTATGACCCGTTGGCCACCACGAATCATTGGAAGCTGGGCGGCGGCGTGGATCATGAGTTTCCGGCGGGCGTGACTTTGCCGGCTGGTGGTTTTGCCGTCGTGGTCGGTTTTGATCCGGCGGCGGATCCGACTGCCCTCGCAAACTTCCGGGCGAAGTATGGCATCGGCACGAATGTGCCCATTTACGGACCGTACAGCGGCAGGCTCGACAACACGGGCGAGAGCATCCAGGTGTTCAAACCGGACCCGCCGCAAACGGCGGCGCACCCCGATGCCGGATTCGTTCCGTACGTGCTTGTGGACTTCGTGAACTATGGCCCTGTCGCGCCATGGCCGTTGGCCGCGGACGGCACGGGGATGTCTTTGCAACGCCGCTCATCACAGGGTTACGGGAATGAGCCGATGAACTGGTTTGCCTGCAGCGCCAACCCCGGCACTGCGAGTTGCCCGACCGATTCGGACGCCGACGGTCTGCCCGATGATTGGGAACTCGCCCAAGGGTTGGATCCGGAGTCAGCGCTGGGTAACGATGGGGCGAACGGCAATCCCGATGGTGATGGCTTCACCAATCTCCAGGAGTATCTGGCCGGCACCGACCCGCAGGATGCGCAAAGCTATCTGAAATTCGAATCCATCACGCGAGCATCTGGCGCGGTCACGCTTGGTTTCATCGCGGCGGCGGGGCGCAGTTACTCGATCCTCTATCGGCCGGCTCTTGCGAGCGGTAACTGGCAAAAACTGGCCGACGTGGAAGCATCTTCAGTGACGACGCTCGTCCAGATTAATGACCCAGCCGGCGGCGGGACCGCGCGTTTTTATCGGCTGATCACGCCGAAGTTACCCTGACTCGCGGACATCAAGTGCGTCCGGAGGGGCGAGTTACACGAGTCCCCATAGTGGTCCGTTTCGGTTCGCTGATTGTGATTTCCATTGACGGCCATCCAGGCATCGGCTACAAGCGCATCATTCTCAGAGCAGTTCGACTCCGGGGATTGGAAACAGTGGGTGGTGCGAACAGCCGTGAACCCGGATACCGTCAGCAAGAAACAGGAGCAATCCATCCCGAAGCGTAAATCCACACCCACACCACAGCCCAGCGCCCGGTTCAAACCAATCACAACCACGGAAGACCGATGCCAACTTAGGACACGCTCGACACCTGCTGACCGCCCAGCGACACAACGAACGGGCCTGTACGCCGGGCGTTCAAGATTGCAGCGACAAGCCCATTGCCATATGAGTTCGAATGTCGGAATCAATCCTAGGCAAATTGGCGCGGTCGTCTTGCTTCCCCGGACGAATATGAACCGCATGGTCCATTTTCTAATTGCCCTTTTTCTGTTTGTCGAGGTAGTAATAGCGGACCCTTTAGACAATTGGACCGCCAGAAATCCAGGCGGCGGCCTCCAACCTCGCAACTTCTATGGGGCAACCTTCGGCAATGGATTATTCCTATTGGTGGGCGATGACGGAGGGATTCAAACGTCTCCCGACGGTATTCAATGGACCCCTAGGAACTCTGGCGTTTCGGATGCTCTTTATGCCGTCGCTTACGGCAATGGTGTGTTTGTAGCTGTTGGTGCTAGTTGGGTTCTTACGTCTAGAGATGGCATACAATGGGGTGGTGTAGGTGGCTCTCCTCCTAACCCATTGAATGCTGTCAGTTTCGTCAACGGGAGATTGATAGCTGTGGGAGACAATGGGCACGTTATGGTAACTACGGACGGGCTTGCGTTGTCGTTTTACAACATGACAAATTTGGTCAACCTGCAAGGGATAACTTATGGGAATGGTCGCTATGTGGCCGTTGACTCCAATGGCAATGTTTGGTCATCTCTAAACCCGACAGATCGCTTTAGCTGGCAAAAGGTTTACGACGACGCAGCTCACGGCCAGGTGCTTGGCCTTAACGACATAGTTTTCTTCAACGGGCAATTCATTGCTGTGGGAGTCCAAGTGATCGGTGGTGTAACATTTAATCCGATTGCGTTGAAATCTGCGAACGCGTCGACATGGACACTTCAAACTCTTCCAGGAGGCTCTGGGCATGAAATCGGTAGCATCGTTTCTGGAAATGACACTTTGGTTGCTGTTTCACCCGACCGAACAAGCTTTTTCCAAAGCAGGGCAATTTACACATCGTCCGACGGATCAACTTGGGTGACGAGGTCCGCTGCAAATTTGGATGGCCTTCCATTTACAGTAACTTATGGGAATGGAACGTTTCTGATTGCAGGCGAATATCTTTCCATTGCTCAAAGCGATCCTGTTGTTGCTGTACCGCGATACACGCTATCTGCAAATGTAAATCCACCCGCTGGCGGTTCGATCAATGCGAATCCTCTGCCAGGCGGCGATGGAAAGTATGCGGCGGGATCCGTGGTGACGCTGACCGCCAACCCAAACTCCGGCTACAACTTTAGCTCGTGGAGTGGCGATGCTTCCGGTTCAAGCAATCCGACAACCGTAACCATGAACGGAGATCGAAACGTGACGGCGAACTTCACCGGCACCCCACCCAACGACCAATGCGCTGGAGCAGTCACATTGACGAGTGGAGTCACCAACTCAGTGAACACGGCCAACGCGACCTCCACAGGAGACCCAACACCCAGTTGCGGAAGCGGTGTGGGCAAAGGCGTCTGGTACAAGGTTACGCCCGCGAACAGTGGCATGGTGACGGTGAGCACCTGCGGCAGTGACTACGACACAGTGCTGGCGATTTACACGGGCAGTTGCGGTTCGCTCACTGCGGTCAGCGGCGGATGCGACGATGACGGCGGATGTGGCCCCAACACCTCCGCGGTGAGCTTCAGCGGAACGTCCGGCACGACCTATTACATTTTGGCGGGCGGGTTCAGCGGGGCGAGCGGCAATCTGAAAATCTTTGCGACGCCGAGTTGCGTCTCGGCGGGAGTTCGGGTCAGTAGCGTAAGTCCCTCCTCATGGAACACCACCAGTCCAATCAGCGGCGGGATGACAGCACAACTCTGGAATGAGTCCGGGTGCCCGAATTGTGTGGACTACGTCACGGTTGGCATCCGTGACAGTGCGGGCAACTGGGTCGGTGGCGAGCCGCAGGTGATCCTCGCTGGCGTCACTGCGACGACGTGTTCGCCGGGCGACACGTTTCCGGGCCGCACGTTCAGCGGCTTGGCGGTGCCGACGACCCCCGGTAATTACACGGTGTGGGCGGAACTGTCTTTGGTGCTCAACAGCGCCGATGCAATTTCCACGTTCAAGAGCCGCTATCCCACGACCGTAAACGAGATTGAGCGTGTCGTTGGCCCACTGACAATGCCGGTGCAGGTGACAGTCCAGCCGAATCCATCGGGGAGGTCGTTCTCTGTGGATGGGACTGACTACACAAGCTCGCAGACATTCAGTTGGACGCCGGGTTCGACTCACACCATTGCGACTATCTCACCGCAAAGCGGCGGGACGGGCGTTCAGTATGTGTGGTCATCATGGAGTGATGGCGGAGCCATGTCGCATACGGTGTCGCCTAGCAGCGGCACGACCTACACGGCGAACTTCACGACGCAGTATTACCTGACGATGAAC
Organism: uncultured Bifidobacteriaceae bacterium; assembly: GCA_964574525.1. Taxonomy (GTDB): domain Bacteria; phylum Verrucomicrobiota; class Verrucomicrobiia; order Limisphaerales; family JADLHS01; genus WYBW01. Next base: position 9,204 of record CAZNOE010000030.1, on the reverse strand, counting down.
GCGGGAACCGGCGGCGGCGTGAGTCCGGGCAGTGGGTGGTACAACAGCGGAGAGAGAGTTTCCATCAGCGCAACTCCAAACACCGGTTACACTTTCAGCGGTTGGACGGGCAGCGGGAGCGGCTCCTACTCGGGTAGCGGTAATCCAGCGGCGGTCACGATGAACGGACCGATTACCGAAACGGCCAGCTTCAGCCAGGGGAACATCTCCGTGACCGTGCAACCGAATCCGTCGGGGCGTTCCTTTACTGTGGACGGAACAACGTACACGAACGCGCAAACGTTCAGTTGGGTGCCCGGCTCCAGTCACCCGATTGACACCACCTCTCCCCAGAGCGGAGGCACGGGCATTCAATACCTCTGGAGCAATTGGAGCGACGGTGGGGCGATGTCGCACACGGTCAGTCCGAACAGTGGCACCAATTACACTGTCAACTTCACGACGCAATATTACCTGACGATGAGTGCGGGAACGGGAGGCAGTGTAAGTCCGAGCGGCGGTTGGTTCAACAGTGGAGCGTCCGTTTCGATCAGCGCCACTGCGAATGGCGGCTACACTTTCAGCGGTTGGACGGGCAGCGGCAGCGGCTCCTACTCTGGAAACAGCAGTTCCACGTCGGTCACGATGAACGGGCCGATTACCGAGACGGCTGATTTTACGTCCACCCAGGGCACGACGGCCTATGTGACGAACACAGTGCTGGGCACGGTGCGCAGTAACTACGCTGGCTTTGTGGGGATGAGGATTGGCGTTGGGGCCAGTCCGATCACGGTGACGGCGTTGGGCCGGATTTTTGTCAGCGGGAACAGCAACACGCATAGGGTCAAACTGGTCCACGCCCCGAATGGGCCCGATGTGGCGGGCGGGTCCGTGTCGCTGGGGATGAGTGGCGGCACGGCGGGCCAGTTCAAATATGCGAGTTTGAGCAGCCCGGTGGTACTGGCAGCGGGCGCGACCTATTATGTGGTGAGTCAGGAGACTTTCGGCGGTGACGCCTGGTGTGATGTTAATACCACCGTGACCACGACCTCAGTGGCCACCGAGCTCTCGGGAGTTTATGGCCTTGGGGACGGAGGGTGGACCTGGACGGGCTTTGCGGGACGAACCTATGGGCCGGTGAATTTCCAATACGCACCCACGACGCCGACTGGCTATGTGACGAGCACAGTGCTGGGCACGGTGCGCAACAACTACAGTGGCTTTGTGGGAATGAGGATTAGCGTTGGGGCCAGTCCGATCACCGTGACGGCGCTGGGCAGGATTTTTGTCAACGGGAACAGCAACACGCATACGATCAAACTGGTCAACGCCGCTACCGGCGGCGATGTTGCGGGCGGGTCCGTGTCGCTGGGGATGAGTGGCGGCACGGCGGGTCAGTTCAAATATGCGAATTTAAGCAGCCCGGTGGGACTGGCAGCCGGCGCGACTTACTATGTGGTGAGTGAGGAGACGTTCGGTGGTGACGCCTGGTGTGATGTGGATACCACGGTGACCACGACCTCGGTGGCCACGGATCTCTCGGGGGTTTATGGTCTGGGGGCCGGAGGATGGACTTGGACAGGCTTTGCGGGACGGACCTATGGGCCGGTGAATTTCCAATACGCACCCACGACGCCGACTAGCTATGTGACGAGCACAGTGCTGGGCACGGTGCGCAACAACTACAGTGGCTTTGTGGGAATGAGGATTAGCGTTGGGGCCAGTCCGATCACCGTGACGGCGCTGGGCAGGATTTTTGTCAACGGGAACAGCAACACGCATACGATCAAACTGGTCAACGCCGCGACCGGCGGCGATGTTGCGGGCGGGTCCGTGTCGCTGGGGATGAGTGACGGCACGCCGGGCCAGTTCAAATATGCGAGTTTGAGCAGCCCGGTGATGCTGGCAGCCGGCACGACCTATTATGTGGTGAGTCAGGAGACGTTGGGCGGTGACGCTTGGTGTGATGTTGACACCGCGGTGACCACGACACCGGTGGCCACGGAACTCTCGGGGGTTTATGGTCTTGGGGCCGGAGGGTGGACTTGGACGGGCTTTGCGGGGCGGACCTATGGGCCGGTGAATTTCCAATACGCGACCACGCCGCCGGCGGGCTATGTGACAAGCACGGTGCTGGGCACGGTGCGCAGTAACTACACTGGCTTTGTGGGGATGAGGATTAGCGTCGGAGCCAGTCCGATCACGGTGACAGCGTTGGGCCGGATTTTTGTCAATGGGAACAGCAACACGCATACGGTCAAACTGGTGAACGCCGCGACTGGCAGCGATGTGGCGGGCGGGTCCGTGTCGCTGGGGATGAGTGGCGGCACGCTGGGCCAGTTCAAATATGCAAGTTTGAGCGGCCCGGTGGTGCTGGCGGCTGGCGCGACTTATTATGTGGTAAGTCAGGAGACGTCTGGCGGCGACGCCTGGTGTGATGTTGATTCGACGGTGAGCACGACCTCAGTGGCTACGGAGCTTTCGGGGATTTATGGTCTTGGGGCCGGAGCGTGGACCCCGACGGGCTTTGCCGGACGGACCTATGGGCCGGTGGATTTCCAATACGCGACCACGCCGCCGCCAGGTTATGTGACGAGCCAGGTGCTGGGCACGGTGCGCAGTAACTACACTGGCTTTGTGGGGATGAGGATTGGCGTCGGCGCCAGTCAGATCACAGTGACGGCGTTGGGCCGAATTTTTATCAGTGGGAACAGCAACACGCATACGGTCAAGCTGGTCAACGCCACGGATGGGAACGATGTGGCGGGCGGGTCGGTGTCGCTGAACATGAGCGGCGGCACGGTTGGGCAGTTCAAATATGCGAGTTTGAGCGGGCCAGTGGTACTGGCGGCTGGCGCGACCTATTATGTGGTGAGTCAGGAGACGCTCGGTGGTGACGCTTGGTGTGATGTTAATACCACGGTGACCACGACCTCGGCGGCCACGGAACTCTCGGGGGTTTATGGTCTGGGGGCCGGAGGGTGGACCTCGACGGGCTTTGCCGGGCGGACCTATGGGCCGGTGGATTTCCAATACTCGAGTGGATTCTTATCAGCAAAGACCCGCGTCCCTGCCGAAGCGCCAGCCGAAGGCCGTGTGAATGTAATCGTTGAAGGGGTGTTGTCCGGAAACAGAGATATAGTTTTCCAACTCTCGGGATGGGTAGGCAAACGGTACGTTGTTGAATCCTCTGCCGACCTGATCAATTGGTTGCCACTCAAAACGATTGTAATGTCGAGCGACGAAATCGAGCTTCATGATTCCGGCGCGGCAAACCAGCAGTTCTATCGCCTTTTGCCAATGCCCGACCAAGCTGAGCCGTAGAAGTTAATCTGAGATAGGCTATTTGGTCATGAACGGGTCAGCCAATGGTTGCGGCTACTGGAAGCTTTGCTGCGCGAAATCCTGATTCAATCCTCGCAACGCTTCTGGCCGTCAGGGTGAGTAGTGACGGGGTGGCTGTCGAAGCAGTTTTTACGCTGGCGGGTCGCTGCGGAGCAAGGCTTCAAAGCCGGCTTGCTCAAAGTGGACATCGTAAGCCAGGGCGCGAGTGATGCCGCGCTCCCGCATCAGGTGGAACGAAATGCAATCGGTGAGCGACCATTCCTTGTCGGGCCGGTCTCGGTGGAGTTGAAGGCCGGCGGCGAACAACTCGGGCGAGGCGTGAATCAATTCGCAAGTCGGATCGAACTTCACTTGTTCAATCAGCGCGTGCGCCGATGCCCTGTCTTTTGGCTTGGAAAAAGTGTTCACACATTCCCAAAGAACATATTCGGTAACGACCAGGGGTTCGCGAAGGTGCAGAGACCACGCGACGGCGCGGTCGTAAAGGCGGTCATCTGGGGTGAAGAGGGCGATGAAATAACCGGTATCTGCGAAGATCATTATCTTTTGGGTACGCCGTAGAGATAGTGGTCGTGTTGAGCCGCGCCATCCGCCGGGCCCTCCGCGACTGGGAAGCGTT
>CAZNOE010000030.1:0-5251 GCA_964574525.1 uncultured Bifidobacteriaceae bacterium | reverse complement strand
GCAGAGAATTTCCCTTTGCCGCCGGTTTTCGAAGCGGTTCAACATACACTTCAAGATCGCAATCGGTCGGCAGGTTCACCGGTTCGTTGGGAACCAATACCTTGCCGTCAAAATGGGCCTTCAGGACTGTCATACGCTCGAAAAGGTAGCGGATTGGACGCGGATTTGCGAGGTCTAAATTCTTTCACAGAAATTCTTGCGCGCTCAGCCGGCTTTGTTGCCTGAAGGGGCCACCACACATTCGCACGGGTGAAGGCGAACTTGAGATTTCGGGTTGTTCGGTCCAGGCAGTTGTGAAAGTATCGTCCCGGAAACACCGCGCCTTCAGGACTTGGCGAAAGCAGGTTCGTTTGAGGAATGCGTGCATCGTAACGTGCAAATGAACAACGGATTCTTCCGTCGAGTGGCGCTCGGTTTGTCTCTGACTGCGGCGGCGCTGATTTTCGCTCCCGCCTGTTCCGCGCAATACGCCGACGGAATTTACGCCGAGTTCACCACCAGCATGGGGAGCTACACTTGCCGGCTTGAATACGCCCTCGCGCCCAGGGCCGTGGCGAATTTCATCGGTCTGGCGACAGGCGAACATTCGTGGCTAGACCTTGCTTCCGGCCAGGTCAAGAACAGCCCATTTTACAACGGCACGACTTTTCATCGAGTCATCGCCGGGTTCATGAATCAGGGTGGCTCGCCGAATGGCCAGGGCACGGACGGGCCGGGCTATCAGTTTGTGGATGAGTTCACGCCAAGTTTGCGACACGATGGTTTTGGCGTGCTGTCCATGGCCAACTCCGGACCGGACTCGAACGGGTCGCAGTATTTCATTACGGTCTCAGCGCAGCCCCAGCTTAACGACGTGCATACGGTCTTCGGTCGGCTGTACGGCGGATCGAATGTGGTGTATGCCATCAACCACGTCACGACCGGTGCCAACGACAAGCCGCTGACGAACGTGATCGTGCAGAGCGTCATCATCCGGCGCATCGGCGCGCTGGCGCAGGCGTTCGACATTCACGCGCAAAACCTCCCGGTCGTGACCAACCTCGCGGTGACCATTGTCCGGATGGGCGCGAACGTCAGTCTTTCGTTCGGGAACCGCCTCTACGCCGACAACCGGCTTTACGCCTCAAGCAACCTGACGCAATGGACGGGTGCAGAGCTGGGCATCGAAACCGCAGCGCCCTTTTCGAACGCCGTCAGCCGCAGCGCGAGCGCGCCGCGCGAATTCTACCGCATGGCCCAAGTGCAGTACTCGTCCACCACTTTCGCACCCAGGACGCTTTTCAGCCGGACTCTCACGCTCAACTTCAACCAAGGTTTGGGCACGATCACCGTCATCTTCAACTCGTCTGGCGGTGGCAGTTACACCGATTCATTGGGACCACCCGGAACCGTAACGAGCTACACGTGGAGACAGCAACCTTTCCGTGGATTCCTTGCGCCAATTTATTATTCAGGTTTGCCGGCAATGAACCTGCGGCTGGATTTTAACAACAGTGGCAGCGGCACCTTGGGTGGCGATTGGTTTCCCTACTCACTCTCAGTCTCCGGCAATTTTACGCTCACCGGGCCTTGAACCACGCGGGCGAAGCGCAGACGGGTTATTTAGGCACGCTCAGAAAGGACCGAAGTAAACCGTTGCTCGCGATCATGCGAAACTTGTGCTTGCCGGAGATTGGTTCGCGCCAAAAATCGCCGCCGGCACATTCAAGAATCAGGCCTCCCGCAGCGATGTCCCACAGGCTGATGCCGCGCTCGATGTAGGCGTCGAACCGGCCCGTGGCGACGTACGTCAGCCCCAGCGCTGCGGCGCCCATGATGCGGACTTTGCGCACACGGCGCACCAATTGGTTGAAGTAGGGCAGCGTTCTTTCGAGGTTCTCTTTGGTTTTCGCGAAGCCGATGGAAACGACGCATTCGCTGAGCTTGCGCCGATTGCTCACGTGAATCGGGCGACCGTTCAGCCGCGCGGCCTGGCCGCGAATCCCCGTCCAGAGTTCATCTGTGAATGGATCATGGACCACGCCGACGAGGGTTTCGTAATCCGTGATGCGTGATGCGTGATGCGTGAGGTGCTTCTTCGACCTGACACCTGACACCTGACACCTGTCACTCGTTTCTTGCAACGCAATGGACACACACGCGTGCGGGATGCCGTAGGCGTAATTCACCGTGCCGTCAATCGGGTCAACGACCCAACGGCACTCGGCGTCCGCCGCGCCGGAGTCTCCTTCCTCGCCGAGCAGGGCAATTGTCGGAAAGGCCGCATGCAGTTTGCGTTCAATCAGCTTTTGGCAGCGCACATCCAATTCGAGCTTGATGTCGTGCGGTGTCGCTTCGTTGATGACCTTGACCGCGCGGAGATTCTGACGAATGAGTTTTCCCGCGGCGCGCGCGGCGGCGATGGCGCAGGCCAACGCTCGTTTTTGATCGGTCAGGTTCATCAGTGATTTGTCGAAGCGGGCTACTCGACTCGCTGTGGCGGGAGCTCCTTGATTTCGAGCTTGTACGAGTATTGGTCGAAGTAGATGTTGTGCCCGCCCCACTCGAGTTCTCCGCGCTGGAAATCCACGTCGTCTGAGCGGAAGGAGTTTTTGGGCGGCGTTAATTCCTGATTATGATCGCTATTCGCCGCCATGCGGTAATAATCCAGTCCGCCGAAATAAAAATCGCGGACCTCGCGCTGCTGCACCGGGGTGAGGGTCGGCGCATAACGCATGGCCCAGATGCCTTTGTAAGGATCCACCGGCATCCAGCCGTAGGGTTCGAGATAAATCTCCGCCCAATCGTGAATGGATTTCGCGCCGGGAAAAGTGCTCCAACCGGATTGCCACCGCGCGGGGATGCCGTTGAGCCGGCAGAGGGTGATGAAGAGCAGCGCTTCCTGTCCGCAATCGCCGTAGCCGCGCGTCCGGCAGTAATCGCTGATGTTCCGAATCGTCGAGTACTCGATGGCGTAGCTGTATTTGATGTTGTCCGCGATCCAATCGTAAAACTTCTTCGCCTTCCGGGCCGGATTGGTCTCGCCTCCGGCGATCTGTTCTGACAACGCGCGGATTTCTGGCGTGAACACAACATGCGGTGCTTCGCCGAGGAACGGTTTCAACGCGGGATTGCTCGCATCAGCCGGCTTGACCTCGTCCGGCTTCACATCGAACCGTACGCCGTAAACGGTGTACTCATATTCGATTTTGAATTCGGTCGGCTTCTTTTTGCGTGCAGTCTGTTCCAGATGAATGGCCCGAATCGGACTTTCCTCGTCATCCACGTGCCTGGGTATGGAAGAAGTTTTAAGAAGTTGGAAATCATTCTGGAATGGATAGCGCCGTGGAATCGGCAGCCACGCGCCGATGGTTTCGCCATCGGGCGCAGCTCCGGCTTTGGCGGTGACCGTCATCGTGGTGTGAAAACGTTTGGGCAGCACGTAGGGTTTCCTTTCGGCGAGCGCCGCCTGCTTGATGGCAACGCAGGCTTCCCAGGCAGCCTTGTCGTGTTTGGCTGTGTCCTTCGGCGGAATGCGGCGAGCGTTAAGTTCGGGGTGACGAAAAAACAAGTTGCTCACGCTCGACCCCATAAAGCGACGCTCGCCGTCAATCTCGCGGCCGTCAAAGCGGCCCTCGGCAATCCAGCGGTCAAATTCAGCGGTCGTCAGGCTTTTGACGGATTTCTTGAGTTCCGCGAACAATTCACCCTTGGTGAGCGCGAAGTCCTTCCGGATGCGGTCGAGCCGGTCCAGTTCAAACTCAAGCTGCTTTCGTTGCGCCGTCGGAAGTGATTTGTCCGCGAGGGAATTGGTGAACACGCTGGCCGCCTGTTGGAAATGCCCTTGTAACTCAAACTGGCTGGCCTGTCTGACGATGTCCTGTTGTGCGAGACAACTGCTGACGACAGTCAGGGCGGCGAAAATGTTGAAGGCACGGTTTAGTTTCATGTTGGCGCATTTTGTCACACGGATTGTGACGGAATCAACTCCGGGGAAAGTGGCCATTCCTTCAGCATCCCGGTCACGGAACCACCTCGTTCCGCTCCTCCAACTGTTCGATCTGCTCCTGACGTTTCTGATCGAGCAATTTTTTTTCCGCCGCGTCGAGGACCCGGAGCAAGTCGGCGGCTTCCAGCAGGCGCGGGGCGGTGACGTAATTCGCGCCGGCGGCATACAGCGCCGGGATGTCCGCGAGCTTTTCGGCGTGGACGATAATTTGCGCCGTTGGATTCAACTCGCGAAGCTGCTGAAGCATTTTGCGGTTGTTCGCGCCTTTGAGCACGGTGTCGGGCAGGGAACAAACGATAATTTCGGCATGAGACACTCCGGCGTGGTGGAGTACGTCGCGCTGGCTGATGTCGCCGTAAATCACGCGGACGCCCCGCTCGCGAAGCCGCTCGTAAACCTGCGGGTTGAAGTCCACGATCCGGAGGTCGGGCAACAGCGTGGGTTTCTCGCGCCGGATTTCTTCGAGCAGCGAACTGGCGGTCCACGAGAAGCCGAGCAGGAAAACGCGGGCGGGCCGGCCGATATGCACCGTGTCCAAATCGCCCGCAGGTAGATCGGGGAGGCGGAGTTTTGTCAGCCACGGCGAGGTTTTGCGGAGGATGCGGTCGGCCGCGAAGATCGCGTAGGTTGAGTCAATCGCGAGAAACGCAAAAGCAAACGCGGCGATGCTGACGGAGTTCTCTGAGACATCACCGCTTTTCCAACCAAGCGTGAGCAACACCAGCGAGAGTTCGCTCATCTGGCTAAGATTGATGGCCGGCAGCAGGCTCACGCGATGCCCGAGGCGCATCCCATAAAGGACCGGAAACACTGTGAGCAGCCGGCTGCCGACGACGAATGCGCTGAAGATGAGCATCCACAAAAGGAAGTTCCACGTCGGCATCGGGATCGTCATGCCGAGCGCCACGAAGAAGAGCGTCACGAAAAAATCGCGGATGCTCGTGACTTTGGCGACGACATCGAGCGCATACGGAAACGTGGACACCATGACGCCTCCGACGAGCGCTCCCATTTCGCGAGATAAGCCGAGCGCGTCGGCGAAGCCACTCATCGCAAAACACCACGCCAATGCCCCGACGAGCACCAGCTCGGGCTGGTTCGCCACGAATTTGAAAATCGGCGGCAGCACAAACCGGCTGACGAGATAGGCCACGCCGACGAGCACCAGCACCTTCACCAACGCGAGCAAGAGGGGAGCGAATTCTGGATTCTTCAAGTTCGGCTGAACCGCCAGGAACAGAATGACGAACAAGTCTTGCAGGA
>CAZNOE010000029.1:18092-19738 GCA_964574525.1 uncultured Bifidobacteriaceae bacterium | reverse complement strand
CCGAGAGCCCGAGGACCGCTACGCTTCCGTCTTTCGTGAAGCCGTTCAGGATCCAGGAAGTCCACCAGACTATGGCGCCTATCATCGCGGCAAACCCAATCCATCGGAGCAATCGGAATGCGAGCATATCAGTCAACTCCATAAGGCGACCGGTGCAGCCTTGCGAATCCGGCCGGCTGGAACTGGGTAACGGGCACGCTGCTCCAGCGCTTTTTCGGGTGTGAGTCGTTGATCGTTCCAATAGACTGGATTGGTGGTCTCTCCTGTGTCGAACAGATTTGAACGTGGAAGATCGCTGATGAAGAATGAGAAAACTCCATAGACTCCCACAGCAATAACCAGGAGCGCAAGGACATGGAGACTGGTCCATCGCACGTGACGTAAAAGTTGATTGAAATCTTCAGTGTTTTACCCTCTCGTTCATAGATGAATAGGCACAATGGCAGCTAACGTTTCGGCAAACAACGCAATACTTTTGTGAACCTATAATTACTATTGATAGGAAGTTGCTTTTTTGACGCCGCGCGGTTCAGGGAGCATTGCTTTTGCGTCGGGTTCATTTTCCGCGAGTTTGTGTGTATGCGAATAGGCATAGATCGGCTCCAAAGAGTTTACCGAGTTTCATTGTGGTTTTCATTTTTCATTCTCAAACTGCAGTTAGTAGTAGCGGCTCAAGCCACCCTGCTCGTGCAGGTCTTCACCGCGTTGCAGCCGCTGGACGATTTCGGCCGTTTGCAGCATCTCGCGTTGAGTCGGCGAGTGCGCCGCGATGTAGCGCGCCCCGGCCATGAGGATGTGGCCGCCTTGCTCCGCGTCCCCCCATTCCTGGTGTTGCTGCACGCAGGCTTCCAACATCTGATAGGTGTGGAAGTTGGCGTCTTCGCGCACGACGGCTCGGACGAGCGTGCGAATCAGCGGCCCGGCCGGATGCCGAAGCGCAAGGTACCGGGCCACAATGCGGCCAGCCTCATTGGTCTGTGCCTGTTGATCCAGAGTGAGCAGGAATTTTTCGAGCAGTTCCGGTCCCTCGGTCGGCAGGTCGTCCAAGTCGCCTCGTTCTCCGGGCAACGCACCGGAAGGGATGTTGAGGAACCGGTCAAGAAACACTCGCAGCGCGGCGTGGAAAAGGCCGCGCACGAGTTCAGCCGAAGGTCCTCCTTCATTGCTGGACACGCGCTTAAGCGTCTGGTGCTGCGCATTGCAGTAGGTGAAGGTGTGCAACACTGTAATCCAATCGTTGAATTCGTTCGCCGTGGTGAAACGGCATATCCGCATGGCGGCGGCGTAGGCCACTTGCTTGCTCAGTTCCACGGGCGGCACGCCCTGCTGGATCGCTCCCTTCAATGCCTCCATGATGGCCGACGGGTCTTCGCCCAGCAGCACGTTCGTCAGGCCGTCGGTCGCGTTCGGGGCGGGCGGGCCGTGGCGGCGGCCTTCTTGCACCAGCGCCGGCAGTTCTTTATCGACCTCACCCAGCATTGACACCAAGTCCACGGGGTGTCGCCACTGGCTGGTTTCTTCGCCGCCGCGCGCGTTCACCAATGGCGCGATAACCGTTGGCAGCACCTCCGCGGCGTGTTCCCAACCGATGAGCGCCAGCAACTCGAACGCCTTGTTGATGAAGTCCACGATGTGGCCGGAGTCGC
>CAZNOE010000029.1:0-17992 GCA_964574525.1 uncultured Bifidobacteriaceae bacterium | reverse complement strand
GCCGAACAAGGCCGCCTGCCGGACAATGTCGCGCTCATGCACACCGCGATGGAGCAGAGCCAGAGTCGCCTTGCCCATGACCAGTCCGATGTATTGCTGCATCCCTTCCTTGAGCCGGTGCTTCCAATGGGCCACCTCATCGCGCGGCTCGCGCGGCAGCACCCAGATTTCCTCGCCTCGGATTTCGACAGGATATTTGGGAACGTCATCAGCCCAGAGATGAAACGTGCAGCCGCTGGCCAAATCGAACCGGGCGTGGTGCCAATAGCACGTGAGGATGCCGTCTTCCACGCTGCCGCGATGCAGCGGAAAGCCCATGTGCGGACAGCGGTTTTCCACGGCGAAGACTTTCCCGTCGTTGTGGAACACCGCGACCGCCTGGTCCAGCCGGACCACCATGCAGCGTTTGGCTTCAAGTTCCTTTAACGTCCCGACACGGACGGATTCCTGGTTTGTCTTCATAGGGTTTTGATCCTCAACTTTTGTCGCCTCCGCCGGAAGCAGACAGACTGGCGGACCACCTGTGGATTGCGCCTCCTCACCCTGTTGGATAGCAGCGAGGGGTTCGGTCCGGGAGATGGTGGCGATACAGCGATGAAGTAACTGGGACGGTGGCCCTGGGCGTTTGTGAAGACGCAGCCACCAGCCGAACTTCGCGCCGCTGCGGAAGAGTTGCTCCGTCGTAAGGCCTGCCTTGGAAAGTTTCTGAAGCAACATCTTGCGCGCCTGATGCACGCGCCAGCGAGCTAATCCCTCGGAGATGGCCAGCGCCTCGCCGATCTCGGCGTAATCCAAGTCCTCCCAGAACCGCAGCACGATCGCTTCGCGGTATTCGGGTGAGAGCTGGGCGACGGCTTCCTCCAGCATGGAACCGGTTTCCTTACTCAACAGGCTCTGCGCCGGACTCGGTCCGGTGTCCGGTTCCTCGGGGGTCGATTCCGACGGGTTGATTCCGCTGGAGAGCCGGCCAGCGCAATGCTTCCGCCAGACGTTCCGACCGATGCCAAAAAGCCAGGGCTTGGACGGCCGGCGATCGTCAAACCGGTCCACCGATTCCCACACAGCCACAAAGGTATCATGCGTGAGGTCCGCCGCGTCATCGGCGGCGTTTGTCAGCCAGTAAAACCACCGATAAAGACGGTCGTAATGGTCGGACACGAGCTGTTCGCACGTGTCTCGCTGGAGTTGCAATGGCTGACTGGTTTCAATCATTCGTCACGCACTCGTTGTGCTTCCACTAACAGTATTGCCGGTCGCACACGTTTCGTTAGAAAATTCTTGCGTCCTTTCCACCTGTGGCTTGCGACCGTCCGACCAGCGCCGCCGAGCGTGTGCCTATTTCATTTGCCCAGCTTCGACTTCCAGGGCGAGGTCGCAAACCGGCCCTGAGGGTAAGACTGGGACTTCGAATCATCGCGCTCGCACATGTGAATGGTCGCGAGGGTGCTAAGACGAATCAATTCTTGGCGACCGCTTAAAGCGCTCCTTCAAGAACGGACGGCCATCCAACGGCAAGACACCAAAGAGAGGAAGACAACGACTCAATCCGGAGTGTTTTTGAGGCATATCAGCACCTCAACTTTACTGCACTTCTACTGCACTGATTCGCAAGTCCTTGATTGTCATTGGAGCGGGTGAAGGGAATCGAACCCTCGTCTCAGGCTTGGGAAGCCCGCATTCTACCATTGAACCACACCCGCTTCGCCGACGACCTTGTAACAAGTCGGCCGGAGTTGTGCAACTGATTTGGCGCTCCCTCGTTGAGTCCTCATCCCCCTCCTCGTCCTCGTAATCGGATTCCAAACAAAGTTGGTCCGGTGATAGACCGAGAACGAGGAGGAGATCAACGCCAACTCGTCGCCAGCCAGAAGCAACCCACGCCCATAGCCGTTAACGCGCAACAACTCATTAGAGCGCGATAAATCCTAACGCTCCGTGCAGCCCAGCGTGTGGCGACCACGCCCATGACCCACGAGAACGCCGCCATCGAAACGATTGTGCCCGCGCCAAAAGTCACGAGATAAGCAATGGCCTGCGTCTGGTTTGGGAAAGCCAGAATCGGCAGCACGCCTAGAAAATGCGAGCTGCCCGCCAGTCCGTGCAAAATGCCGATCCCGAACGCCGCGTGCGTATGTTGATGCGCTTCCGCCCCTTCGTGCGCGACGCGGTGGGTGTGGGTGTGCAAGTGGACGTGCCGCGCGCCGCCGTGTTCGTGCTCGTGCGCGTGGACCTTGAGCGCCTTGCGCAGCGCCCAAAAGCCGATGCCGAACAGCATCACCCCCACGAGCCGTTCACCCCACGTGGAAAGCAAGTCCACCGGCAGCAGATCGCGCAGCCACAGCGAGAGCAAACCGACCAGCGCCACACCCGCAGAGTGGCCGAATCCCCAGCGCACGCCGGGGGACCAACCGCCCCGCCCCCGGCGCGCGGCCAGTGGCGCTACGGCGGCCAGATGGTCCGGCCCGGACCACACGTGAACGGCGCCCGCAATCAGTCCTGTAAACGCGGCGATCATTATTCTGGCCTTTCGGTCAGGCCGCGACTTTGCTCGATTCTGTGTCTCAGCGCAAAGAAAACCTCGCGCCCAATTCCACCGCCAGGAGTTCTTCCGCGCGCGCTGCTCTGGCCACACGCCGCTTGACCAAAGCAAACGCTTTTCTTGTCGCGGGTTCGGAGTCCGGGTGTATTTTGAACGGCGGATGGGCGGCTGGCTCCGCGCATTATCTGGTCCGAACAATGACAAAACTGTCATGCAAGGTTCATGTGCGCTTCATCTGGATTTTGTTCCATGGCTTCAGCCGGAAGCTCCGCATTTGACAAACACAACCGGACAAAACGCAAAACGAGACCAACGAAGACTGCTATGAAGATCAAAACCATCATCTGTTCTGTAACGACCGGTGGACTGCTGGCCGTGTGGCTGGTCGCACCCGCCGTGGCCAGGGACGAGCCAAAGCCGGCCGCGACGTGGACCGAAACGCTTATGCCAACGGACGAGAAGTTTCTCAGCACCGGCCGCAATGAGTATTTCATTCTCGAACCCGGTTACCAACTGACCCTGGAAGGCAAGGAAGGCAGCAAGAAAGTGGAATTGGTTGTCACGGTGTTAAACGAAACCAAAGTGGTGGACGGCGTGGAGACGCGCATCCTCGAGGAGCGCGAAACCGCCGATGGCAATCTGGTGGAGGTGTCCCGCAACTTTTTCGCCGTCGGCGAGAAAACGCGCAACGTGTATTACTTCGGCGAGGAGGTGGATATTTACAAGAAGGGCAAAGTGGTGGCCCACGAAGGCGCGTGGCTCTCCGGGGTCAAGGGCGCGAAGTACGGCATTCTCGTGCCCGGACAGATCAAGGTCGGCGACCGCTATTATTCTGAGAAAGCTCCGAAGGTCGCCATGGACCGCCAGGAGAACGTCTCGACCGACGCAGTGCTCGAAACCCCGGCGGGGAAGTTTGAGCATTGCTTCAAGGTCAAAGAAACCACGCCGCTCGAATCGGGCACGGAATACAAGCTCTACGCGCCGGGCATCGGCCTCGTGCAGGACGGCAGTTTGAAGCTGGTCAAACATGGCGTTGTGAAGTGAGTGTGTGAAACTACAGCACGTTCTGGCTGTCGTCCCCGGGTCTGGGACGGCGGCGGGAACGGTCGGCAGAAAGGAACTAAGAAAATGAAAACGACGACGCTTACGGTAGGATTGGTCGTGATCATCGGCTGCATTGTTGCCAGCGTGATGTCGGTCAAGCGCCCACCGCCGACGCAGAAAGCTGGGCACGAAACCCAGGCCAGCAGACAAGCGCCCGTCGAACCGCCCGTGACGGCTCCGGTTCGGGAAGCGCCACCGGGAGCTGACGCAATCGCTTCCTCGGATCACGCTCCATCAGGCGAGTCCGCGAAGTCCCAGGGCGAGACGAGTGTCAAGAAACAGGAAGCCACGACCCCGGCCAAGCCCGCCAAGAAACCCAAACAGCTTCAGGACCCGCTGGCCCGCGCAGCCATGAGCCTCGTCGGCGCTGACCCGGACGCCGAAGCGTATTGGCTCGAAGCGATCTATGATTCAAGCCTTCCGGACGAGGAGCGCGAAGACCTCATCGAAGATTTGAACGAGGAGGGTTTGTCCGACCACAAGCGGCCAGGCCCGGAAGATTTTCCGCTGATCATGAATCGTCTCGCCATCATCGAGCAAATTGTGCCCCACGCTGACGAGTTCATGCTGCCCCACCTCCGGGAAGCGTACAAGGACCTTTTGAATCTGGCGGAAATAACCCAGGGCGGAGGCCAGCCGGTTCGGTAGCGTCGGAACCGGATGTGCCGGCGATTTTTTCGGAGCGGCCTCCCGATCTTACGCCTGTTTCAATTAACCCTCGTCAAGCCGGGCCAGCTAAACTAAAAGCTCCTCCATGCGCGTGCTCGTCGTCGAAGATGAAAAGAAAACCGCCTCGTTCATCCGCAAGGCTCTCCAAGCCGAGAATTTCGCCGTGGACGTGACGCACAACGGCGACGATGCGCTGGCCCTCGCCTTCACGACGCCGTTCGATGGCATCGTGCTCGACATCATGTTGCCCGGTCGCGACGGCTTGGGCGTGTTGAAACAACTGCGCGCGCGCAATAACGCCACGCCCGTTCTCCTTCTCTCCGCGCGCGGCGAGGTCAACGAACGCGTCGAGGGTTTGAACAGCGGCGCGGATGATTACCTGCCGAAACCTTTCGCGCTCGCCGAACTCGTCGCCCGCGTACGCGCGTTGACGCGGCGCAGCGGCGAAAATAAATCCACCGTCCTCCGTGTCGCCGACCTGACGCTGGACACGGTCACGCACAAAGCCCAACGCGGCAGCACGGAAATCGAGTTGACCGCGCGCGAGTACCGCCTGCTGGAATTCCTCATGCGCTCGGCGGGCCGGTTGTGCGGGCGGATGATGATTGTCGAAAAAGTCTGGGACTACGATTTCGATCCGGGCACGAACCTCGTGGATGTTTACATCCGCCGCCTGCGCGAAAAAATTGACGCAGGCTTCGAGCCGAAACTGCTGCACACGGCGCGCGGCGCGGGCTACGTCATGAAGGAGCAGCCGTGAGAATCCGCACCCGCCTCACGCTGTGGTATGCCGGCATCATGTTTGTTTCGCTGCTGGCGATGGGCGTGTTGACGTATCGCCAGTTCGCGCCCGAACCGCACGAAAAGGCAACGCCCCATGAGGAGGCAGACGAAAACGATTTCCGCGAGACCTTGCGAATCATCCTGTGGTGCGGTGTCCCCGCCGCGCTGCTGGCGTTGGGCGGCGGCTGGTTTCTGATGCGACGCGCCTTTTCGCCGGTGGCCGCGTTGACTGTCGCCGCCGAGCAAGTCAATGAAAGCACTCTGCGCCGCCAGCTTCCGCGCTCTGGCAACGGCGACGAACTGGATCGCCTCACCGAAGTTTTTAACGCCATGACCGCGCGGCTCGACGGCTCGTTCCAGCGCGTCCGCGAATTCACCCTGCACGCTTCGCACGAACTCAAGACGCCGTTGACCGTAATGCACGGAGAGTTGGAAACGGCCTTGCGTGAGGAAAATCTCTCCCCGGCACCGCGCGAACGCCTCTTGAGCCAGCTCGATGAAGTGCAGCGTCTCTCGAAGATCGTGGACGGTCTGACGCTGCTCACCAAAGCCGACGCGGGCCAGATTCAACTCGGGCGCGAGCCGGTCCGCCTGGACGAAGTGGCGCGCGACGCTTTCGCCGACGCGCAAATCCTCGCCGGGCCGCGCGACGTGAAGGTTGAATTGCTTGCGTGCGCAGAGCTGACCGTAAATGGCGATCGCCATCGGCTGCGGCAACTGCTGCTCAATCTCGCCGACAACGCCATCAAGTACAACCAGCCCGGCGGCCGGGTGACGATAAGCCTGCGCCGCGCGGAAGATGGCGCCGAGTTAACCATTGCCAATACCGGCCCCGGCATCCCACCAGAAATGTTGCCGCGCGTCTTCGACCGTTTCTTCCGCGGCGACCCGGCGCACGGCAACGGCGTGGACGGCTGCGGCCTGGGGTTGAGCATTGCGCAGTGGATTGTCTCGGCGCACAATGGCTCAATTGAAATCGCCTCCGTGCCAACGCAACAAACAACCGTCACGGTGCGCCTGCCCCTGAAATGAATACGTATGAAAGATGAAATCTTCAAGGAACGCGCCGAGGCCATTGCCGATTTCAAGTTCGGCGAGAAGGTCGCCGCCGTGTTTGACGACATGTTGCACCGTTCGGTGCCTTTTTACGATGAAACCCAGCGGATGATCGCCGAGCTGGCGGCAGACTTTGTCGTGGCCGGGACAAACCTGTATGACCTTGGTTGTTCGACGGGCACGACTATGCTCAACCTGCACCGGGCCGTTCCGCCGAACGTGCGCTTTGTCGGCATTGATAATTCCGAGGAAATGCTCGACCGGTGCCGGCAAAAACTGGCGGCCCAGGGTTTTCAGCGGGAACATGAGTTGATCTGCGCCGACCTCAATCAAGCCGTGGAGATCAAGAATGCCTCGATGGTGCTCATGGTACTCACGCTGCAATTCATCCGCCCGCTTTATCGCGACCAATTGATAAGCACCATTCTGCGCGGGCTGAACGAGAACGGCTGTTTGATCCTGGTGGAAAAAGTGCTCGGCGAAGACTCCCTGTTCAACCGGCTTTTCATCACCCATTATTACGAGTTCAAAATGCGCGAGGGTTACAGCGAACTGGAAGTCTCCCAGAAACGGGAAGCGCTCGAGAACGTGCTCGTTCCTTACAAGCTGCTGGAAAACCGCGACCTGCTGCTGCGCGCCGGCTTCCGTTATTGTGACGTGTTTTTCAAGTGGTACAACTTCTGTGGCCTTATCGCGGTCAAATGATCAAACTCGGCAACTTCCTGTTTCGTTATCGCAACGGTTTGTTTCCTTTCGCGTACGCGATGGCTTTGTTCCGGGCCGGAAGAATTCTCGATAAGAATCTGCACGCAGCGTTGCTCGGGTTCGTGATCGCGCTGGCGGGGCAGACGTTCCGGGCGCAGACCATCGGTCTCGCCTATATCAGACGGGGCGGCCAAAATCGCCGGGTCTATGCCGACGAACTCGTCACCGGCGGTCTTTTCGCCCATTGCCGTAATCCGCTCTATGTCGGCAATTTCGTCATTCTCGCCGGCGTCGGCATTGCGGCCAACTCCCGGTTGTTTGCGACCCTCGGGCTGCTGTTCTTTTTTGTGGCCTACTGGGCCATCATCCTCGCGGAGGAGAATTTTCTCCGCAACAAATTCGGGCCGCAGTTTGACGCCTATTGCCGGAGCGTGCCGCGAATTCTGCTGAAAGCACGCGGCCTCAGGACCACCATCCGCGGCATGGACTTCAATTGGCGACGCTTGATCGTCAAAGAATACGGAACCACATTCGCCTGGACCGCCGGGATGACCCTGATCGTAATCCGCAACCAGTGGCTGGATGAGGGCTACGAAGCGAGTCAGCACATCATCTGGGCCTTGGGTGGCGTGCTGATCCTTTTGACGCTCGCCTATGGAACCGCGCGCTACCTCAAGAGAAAGGCCATCTTGAAGGCGGACTAGCGTCGCTCCGTGAGGCCAATCGGGTGATCACCTCCGCCACCATTCTGCGTCTGCTGCCGCTGCTTTTGCTGACCGGCTGCGTCCACTTTGAAACGCGCCCGCTCGCGCCCGCTGAGACCGCCGCCCGTTTGGAGCAGTGCGCAGCGGATCGTTTCCGCGCAGGGCGGCTCGATACGAATTGCGTCCGAGCCGGCGAATTCCACAGTCGTTACGGTTCGCCTGCCGCTGGCCGATACGATCCGGCCCACATGACGAATCTGTAATGAAGAAAACCTTGAACGCCAATTCCTTGCAGACCTATCCTTTAACCAGTTCATCAAACAAAACTCTCCATGAAAAATAAATCGTTGTTACTCATCGGCCTTGCCGCTTCAAGCCTGTTCAGTCTCGCGCCGGTTTGCGTTTGCGGCGCGGACGGCCCCTATCATCTCCTGAAGGAAATTCCCGTCGGTGGTGACGGCGGCTGGGATTACTTATCCGTTGATGAAGCCGCTCGCCGCCTTTACGTGAGCCATGCGACGAAGGTCGTGGTCATTGACATTGACAAGAATGAAGTCGTCGGCGAGATCGCCGATACTCCGGGCGTTCACGGCATTGCAATCGCGCCGAAACTGGGGCGCGGATTTGTCAGCAATGGCCGGGAGGCCAAAGCCAGCATTGTAGATTTGAAAACTTTGAAAACACTTTCCAAAGTGAACACCGGCGAAAATCCCGACGCGATTCTTTATGAACCGGAACATCAGGAGGTCTATGCCTTCAACGGTCGCTCACAATCGGCGACGGTGTTCGAAGCGGCCACGGGCAAGGTGATCGCGACCGTCGCGCTGGCGGGCAAACCTGAATTCGCCGTCGCCGATCCGAAGGCCGGGCGCGTCTATAACAATCTCGAAGACAAGAGCGAAGTGGTCGCGATTGACACCAAAACACACGAGGTCGTGAAGCGTTGGCCAATTGCTCCGGGCGCGGAAGCATCGGGCATGGCTTTCGACGCGGCCCATCACCGGCTCTTCCTTGGCTGCGGCAACAAGTTGATGGTGATGATGGACAGCGAGAGCGGCAAAGTCGTGGCCACCGTGCCCATCGGTGACCGCGTGGACGCCAATGCGTTTGATCCTGCGACTCAGCTCGCCTTCAGCTCCAACGGCGAAGGCAACGTGACGATTGCGCACGAAGATTCGCCCGACAAGCTCACCGTGGTGCAGACGCTGCCGACCGCGCGCGGCGCCAAAACGATGGCGCTTGATCCGAAGACGCACAGAATTTATCTCGGCGCAGCCAAATACGAGCCTTCAACCGACGCTTCTCAGAAACGACCGACGATTGTTGCGGGCAGTTTCAAAATTCTGGTTTATGGCATGGAGAAAACCCCCAGCCCTTAGCAGCCAGTGGTTGTTTGCTCTCTATTGCGCTGCCGCGTCGTATTTTCACCACGACCTCGACATGAATCCAGCGCATACTCGTTGCCGCATTTCGGAAAACGCGGCTCGTGTGACCGGTGAGCGAAGCGCGAAACAGAATGAAGTTGCGTTGTTGAGCCTGGGTAAGTATTCATCGCGCAAACACGGCAATGGATTCTGCCGTCCCTTCTTGAGGGTAAACCGCCCAGTGACGGGCTGATGACTCCTGCCGGCGAATTTCGCGACGAGCGAAGTCTGCGGGTAGGAGTTTTTTGTTGTCGGCGTCGGGACTGAATTATGAAACACGGGTTGATAGTCGCAACGAGTTTGCTGGCCAGTGTGGGTGTGCTGGGTCTGGGCGGTTGTGCCCATTTCCACGAGCGGCCGCTGTCGGCGGAGAAATCGCGAGCGGACTTCGACGCGCGCACGCTCACCGACGCGGGGCTGAAAGCATTTCTCGAAACGAACCGTGTCACCGGCGAGTGGCCGCGCCCGGAATGGGACTTGGACACGCTCTCGCTCGCGGCGTTTTATTTCCATCCCGACCTCGACGCCGCGCGCGCGCGCTGGGCCGTGGCTGAGGCGGGAAGAATCACCGCCGGACAGCGGCCCAATCCCACGGTGAGCGTCAGCCCGGCTTACAACACGACGACGACGATTCCCTCGCCGTGGATTGTTTCCGCGAGCCTCGACGTGCCGATTGAGACGGCGGGCAAACGCGGCAAACGCATCGCCCAGGCGCAGCATCTCTCCGAGGCCGCGCGGCTCGGCATCGCGGCGACCACGTGGGAAGTGCGGGCGCGCCTGCGTCGGGCGCTGCTCGAATTGTGGTCGGCGCAGGAAGCTGAGACCGCGCTGGCCGCGCAACACGCCGCGCAGCAAGAAGTCGTGCGCCTCCTCGAAGCCCAACGCGACGCGGGCGCGGTCACGCTCACCGAAGTCACGCGCGAACGCATCGCGCTGGAGCAAACGCGCGTAGTGTTGCTCGACGCACAGAGCCGCCGCACCACCGCCCGCGTGCAACTTGCCACGGCCATCGGCGTTCCTTCGCGCGCGCTCGACGGCATGAAGATTTCCTTCGACGCCTTCACCCAGCCGCCGCGCGAACTTCCCAGCGCCGAGGCCCGCCGTGGTGCATTGCTCAATCGCGCCGACGTGCTCGCCAGCCTTGCCGAATACGCCGCGAGCGAGTCGGCGTTGCAGTTGGAAATCGCCAAACAATATCCTGACGTTCATCTCAACCCCGGTTACGAATACGACCAGGGCGACAACAAATGGGGCGTGGGCCTGTCCATCGAATTGCCCGTGCTCAACCATAACCGCGGCCCCATTGCCGAGGCCGAGGCGCGCCGTCGCGAACAAGCCGCAAGGTTCAACTCACTCCAGGCCCGCGTGCTCGGCGAGATCGAAATCGCCCTCGCCGGCTACGACACCGCGCGCGCCAGGCTCAGCGCCGCCGCGACCATGCTGGAGCAGTTGGATAAACAGGAGCGGCTCACGCAGGGAATGTTCGAGGCGGGCGAAGTCTCGCGGCAAGCCGTCGCCGCCGCGCGCGTCGAACGCACAAGCTCTGCGCTGTCGCAACTCGACGCGCGCCTCAAGGCGCAGGAGGCGCTCGGCCAGTTAGAAAACGCGCTGCAAACTCCGGCGGAATTGGTGCCGTCAGCCGAGCAATCACCGCGCGCGGACAAGGAAAAACCGGCGGCGCTGCTGCGGTTGACACAAACCATTCCGCTACCCCACGTCAAGGGCGGCTTCGACTTGATGGCGATTGACCTCGCGGGCCGGCGGCTTTTCCTCAACGCGGAGGACAACAACACAACCGAAGTGATTGACCTGACTGCCGGCAAACTCGCGCACACCATCGCGGACATGCACGAGCCGAAGTGGGTCGTGTATCGCCCGGAACTTCATCGCCTCTACGTCGCCAACGGCAATGGCACGGTGCGCGTGCTGGACTCGGATTCGTTCGCGGCGCAACGCGCTATCGAGTTCAAGGAGAAGGCGAACAACCTACGCTTCGACGCAAGGACCGGTGAACTGTTTGTCGGCGTTGGCAAGACGTTCGGGGCCATCGGCGTCGTGGACACGCGCACGGATGCCATCACGGCGGAAATTCCGCTGGCGAATTTCCCGAAGCAGTTCGAGGTCGAGGACAATTTGATTTACGTGAACGTGCCGACGGCGAATCACGTTGCTGTCGTGGACAAGCGGAAGAAATCCGTCGTCGCCACTTGGCCAGTCGAAGCCGCGAAGGACAACGTGCCGATGGGCTTCGACCGGGCACGTCATCGCCTCTTCATTGGTTGCGGGCCGGGCAAGCTGGCCGTGCTCGATTCCACGAACGGCAAGCAAATCACGGCGCTCGACATCGCGCCGGAGCCGGACGGGGTGCATTACGACGCGCGCCATCGTCGCATCTACATCTCGTGTGGCGACGGTTCGATTGACGTGGTGCGGCAGACCGACGCCGACCATTACGAATTCGCCGGGCGCGTCCCGACCGCGAAGGGCGCGGCCACGTCGCTCTTTGTGACGGAACTCGACCAGTTGTTCCTCGCCGTGCCGCAGCGCGAGGGGCAGACCGCCGAACTCCGCGTTTACTCGGTGAATCCGAAATAACCGCACGTCGCGCGAGGCAACCACATCCACACATGAAACGAAATCTACTGTCCGTGTTCACGACCCTCGCCACGGTGGGCGCGTTGAGTCTGACGGGGTGCAAGCCCGGCGGCGCCGAGGAAGATCAGAAGGTGGTGACGGAAGTCGCTGTGCAAGTCGCCAAAGTCACGCGCACCACGCTGCGAGCGCACATCGAAGCGTATGGCACGGTCGAACCGGAACCGGCTGGCGGCGGTCAACCCGCAGGAGCGGCGCGCCTGGCGGCACCTGTTGCGGGCGTGGTCATGGCCGTGCCGGCAAAGGAAGGCGAGCGCGTGGAAGCGGGCGCGGTCATCGTAAAACTGGATGATCGCCTGGCGCTTTCGAGTTTGGCGCTGGCCGAGCAGCAGTTCGAGCGACAGAAAAAACTGCGAACGGTTGAGGGCACTTCAGAAAAGGCGTTTCAGGAAGCGAATCAGCAAGTCGCTGCGGCCCGGGCGCAACTGGCCCTGGTGCAACTGACGACTCCGCTGGCCGGCGTCGTGGCGCGGATCAACGTCCAGCCCGGCCAGGCCGTGGACATAAACACCGTCGTCGCTGAAGTCGTGGACCTCAGCCGCCTCGTTCTTACGGCAGGCGTTCCCGCTTCCGAAGCTTCTGCCCTAAAGGTGGGGCAGGTGGCGGAGATTTTTGCCGAGAATTCCGACAAGCCGGTCGCGACCGGGAGCGTCTCGTTCGTCAGTCCGTCGGTGGATGCGAAAACGGGCACGGCGCTCGTGCGCGTGACAGTTCCCAAGGACGCGGGCTTGCGTTCGGGCCAGTTCGCGCGCGTGCGTATCGTGAGTGAAGAACGCGCGGGGCGACTGGCTGTGCCAATCGAGAGTGTTGTCACCGATGTCGAAGGCCACAGCGTCATCGCGTTGGTCGAAGGAGACAAGGCCACGCAAAAGCCAGTGAAGGTCGGTGTGCGCGATGGCAGTCTGGTTGAAGTCGCGGGTGAAGGATTGAAGGCAGGCGACACGGTCGTGACGGTCGGCGCTTACGGTCTGCCCAAGGAAACCAAAATCAAAATCGCGGGCCAGTAGGCTGCCACGGGAAATTTTACCTCGGCATGAACACCAAATCTTCGCTCGGCCGGTTCGCCACGCATCACGCGATTTCCATCACGTTTATCACGTTGGCGCTCTGTCTTGCGGGCATCTACGCGGCGTTTTACATGCCGTCGTCGGTTTTCCCGCAGACGAATTTCCCGCGCGTGGTCATCCTCGTGGACAACGGTGTGATGCCCGGCGACGAAATGATGGCCACGATCACGCGGCCCATCGAGGAGGCGATGAAGGACATCCCCGGCGCGGTGACGATCCGCTCGGCCACGGGGCGCGGCTCGGCGGAAATCAATGTTTTCTTCAACTGGCACGTGGACATGATTCAATCCGAGCTTTACGTGCTGGGCCGGCTCGCGCAAATCCGCTCGACCCTCCCGCCGACGGCGATCACGACCACCTGGCGGCTGACGTTCTCCGCATTTCCGATCATTGGCGTGAGCCTGACCAGCCCAACGCGCGACATCACCGCGCTTTGGGAAACCGCCCGCTACAATCTCAAGCCTCGCTTCCTCCGCATCCCCGGCGTCGCCCGCGTGGATCTTGTCGGCGGACGCACGCCGGAATATCACGTCATCGTGGACCCGGTGAAACTGCTCGCCGCCAATCTTAGTCTGGCGCAAATCACCGAGGCATTGGAGAAGAACAACCTCATCGCTTCCGCCGGGATGCACGAGGAAAACTACCAACTCTATCTCGCGACGGTGGATGGCCGCGTCCACTCGGGCGACGACATTGAGAACTTGGTCGTTGCTGTCACTGATGGGCATCCCATCCGCGTAAGGGATTTCGCGAAAGTCGAACGCGGCCCGGAGCCGGTGTTCACCGTCGTCACTGCCGAAGGCGTCAACGCGGTGCTGGTCAACGTCCGCAGCCAGCCCGATGGCAACACGCTCAACATCGCCGCCGGCTTGCAGAAGGAATTGCGCTCATTGAAAGCGGAACTGCCGCCGGACATGAAGCTGGCGTTCTTTTACGACCAATCAATCCTGGTGCGCGAATCCGTCAAGAGCGTTTGGGAAGCCATCATCTTCGGACTGATTTTGTCCGTCCTCATCATCTACTTCTTCTTGAAGAACTGGGGCGTCACCTTCACTGCGATTATCGTGATCCCCGTCACGGTGCTGGCGACCGTGCTGGCCATGAATCTGCTCGGCATGAGCTTCAACCTGATGACGTTGGGCGGCATCGCGGCGGCCATCGGGCTGGTGATTGATAACGCCATTGTGGTGGTCGAGGCCATTTACGCGAAGATTGCCGCCGGCCGCTCGCGCCTGGACGGCATCCAGGAAGGCGTCGCTGAAATCCTTTTCCCGTTGATCGGTTCCACCCTCACGCCCGTGGTAGTCTTCATCCCGTTGGCTTTTCTCGAGGGGTTGGCCGGCGTCTTTTTCCGCGCCCTGGCGCTGACGATGGTCGTGGCGCTGCTCCTGTCCCTGGTGCTGGCCCTTACTCTCACTCCCTCCCTCGCGGCGTGGCTGACCCGCGACCGCGAGCATCTGGAGCACGGCCACAAGCCGAAGGACACTGAGGGCGGCTTCATTCTCGTGCGGCTCATTAGGATTTACGAAGTCGCGGTGCGCGCGGCGTTGCGCTGTCGCTGGCTGACGTTGCTGGCGTGCGGGGTTGTGGCGGTGGCGGGTGTTGCCATTTACAACCGTTTGGAATCGGATTTTCTCCCAGCGCTCGATGAAGGCGCCATGGTGATTGACTACAAGGCGCGGCCCGGCACCAGCCTGACCGAAACCTCGCGCCAGCTTCTGCAAGCGGAGGAAATCCTGCGCGCCACGCCGGAGGTCGAAAGCTATTCCCGCCGCACGGGCGCGCGGTTGGCGCTGGCCATCGCCGAGCCGCATACCGGCGATTTTTTGGTCAAACTGAAAGACGATCGGAAACGTTCCACCGACGACGTCGTATCCGAACTGCGGCACAAATTTCTCACCGCCGTCCCCAGCGTGGAGTGGGACCTGCACGGCATCCTCGGCGACTTGATCGGCGACTTGATGTGGGCACCGAAACCCATCGAAATCAAACTGGTTTCCGCCGACCTCTCCTGGTTGAAAAAGAAAGCGCCCGAGATCGAAGAGGAAATTAAAAAGGTTAAAGGCGTTGTGGACACCTTCGATGGTTTGCTGGCGACCGGCAACGCGATGAACCTGCGGGTGCGCCACGCCGAGGCGCAACGTTTCGGTCTCACCGCGAATGACATCGCAACCGCGCTCAACGCCGCGTTGCTCGGCCAGACCGCGTCGAGCGTGCTGGAAGGCGACCGCGTCGTCGCGATCCGGGTGTTGGTGGACAAGCGGCGACTCGGAACGCTCACGGCGATCCGCGACTTGCCCATCCGCACGCCAACCGGCGTAATGGTGAAGCTCTCCCAAGTGGCGGACGTAGTCGAGGAACCGGGACAGATTGAACTGCGCCGAGAAGACCTACGGCAACTGGTGGGTGTCACGGCGCGTCTCGAAGGCCGCGACCTCGGTAGCGCGATGGCAGAGATCCGCGAAAAGCTCGCAGCCGACAAAACCATTCCGCCCGGCGCGGTCGAGTTCGGCGGACTCTACCAGCAGCAACAGGAATCCTTCCGCAATCTGATGTTCGTGCTGGCGATGGCAATCTTCCTCGTGTTCACCGTGCTGCTCATCGAGTTCCGCTCGTTCTACGAACCGCTCGCCATCGTCTTCGGCGCGGTGCTCGCGTTGTTCGGCACGGTCTTGGCGCTGTGGTTAACGCACACAACGCTCAACATTGTAAGTTTCCTCGGCGCGATCATTGGCGTGGGCATCGTGGCGAAGAATGGCATCCTGATGCTCGACTTTGTGGACCATTTGCGCGCGGAGGGCGTGGGACTGGAGGAAGCTATCGTGCGCTCCGGCCACCGGCGCTTGCGTCCGGTGTTGATGACCTCGCTGGCCGCGGCTTTGGGAATGCTGCCGCTGGCGTGGGGCATCGGCAGCGGGGCGGCCATGCTCAAGCCGCTGGCCATCGCCGTCATCGGCGCGCTTTGTATCTCGATCCTGTTCTCCCTCATCGCCACACCCACGGTCTATTACCTGATGTTGCTCTTGCGCAAGAAACCGGCCCAAGGAAACTAATATGCAAATCCCCCATGAAGCTGTCCTGTTGCGCATCTTCATCGGCGAAAGCGACCGCTGGCAGCACCACCCGCTCTACGAAGCCATCGTGCTCAAGGCGCGCGAAACGCATCTGGCCGGTGCGACCGTGCTGCGCGGGCCCATGGGCTTCGGCAAATCCAGCCGCCTGCACACGGCAAAGATTCTCCGCCTCTCGATGGACTTGCCGCTCGTCATCGAGATCGTGGACAGCGAAGAAAAAATCAACGCGTTCCTGCCGACGCTTGACCCGATGATTGGCGGCGGGCTGGTCACGTTGGAGAAAGTGAAGGTGATTGAGTATCGCGGCGAAGAACCTGCGGAGTGACGCCATGCCGATCACCGACAATATCTGGTTCGTCGCGGCCATTTGGATGGGGCTGGCGTTTGTGGCCAGTTTGATTTCCATTCGCGTCGGCATTTCCGTCGCGCTCATAGAAATCCTGGTGGGCGTCGTCGTCGGCAACATTCACTTCGCCGGCGGCCGGCACATTTTACAAACGACCGATTGGGTCAACTTTCTGGCGATGCTGGGCAGCGGCGTGCTGACGTTTCTGGCGGGCGCGGAAATTGATCCGCAATCGCTTCGCGCCAATCTTCGCGCAAGCATGGCCATCGGCGTGCTGTCTTTCTTGCTTCCGTTTGTCTGCGTGTGGCTGTTCGCGCAATTCGTGCTCGGCTGGCCGCTGCATCAGGCGCAAATCGCCGGCATTGCGTTGTCCACCACGTCCGTCGCGGTGGTTTACGCGGTGATGATCGAAGGCGGTTTGGGCCAGACTCCACTCGGCAAAACAATTCTGGCGGCGTGCTTCATCACGGACTTCGGCACGGTGCTAGCGCTGGGCCTGCTGTTTGCGGATTTCAACGTCTGGCTGCTGGTGTTCGTGGCGGTGACAGCGGTCATGCTTTGGTTCATGCCAAAATGGACGCAATTCATCATCGTCAAGCTGGGCGCGACGCGCGTGAGCGAGCCGGAGGTAAAATTTATTTTTCTCGTTTTGTTTTTTCTTGGCGGACTATCCACGACCGCGAAGAGCGAAGCGGTCCTGCCCGCTTACCTCGTCGGTCTCGTGGTGGCCGGCGTATTCCTGCGGGACAAAACACTGGTTCACCGGATGCGTAGCATCGCGTTCACGATTTTCACGCCGTTCTATTTCATCAAGGCCGGGCTGTATGTTTCCTTGCCGGCCCTGTGGAGCGCGCTGGGCGTCATCGCTCTGCTGCTGCTCGTGAAAATAGCCACGAAATATGCATGTGTCTGGCCGTTGGCGCGGAAGTTCTACATGCGTCGCAGCGAGGCTCACTACACCGCTCTGCTGATGTCCACCGGCCTGACCTTCGGCACGATCTCGGCCTTGTTCGGCCTGCAAAACAAAATCATTGATCAGACGCAATACTCGGTGCTTGTCACGGTGGTCATCTTGAGCGCGTTTGTGCCAACATTGCTCGCGCAAAAGTTTTTCCAACCGACGCTGCGCACCATGACGGCTTGGGGCCGGCTTTACGCACGAAAGATCAATGGGCGCGCCGCACCGCAGCCTGTTCCAACCGGAAAGTGAGGAACCTATGTTTCAAAAATTACTCGTTGGTTACGATGGCTCGAAAGGGGCCAAAGCTGCCCTTGAGCGTGGGGCCGTGATGGCCAAACTATCCAACACCAAACTCACCGCCCTATGGGTGCGTGAACCGCTGCCACGCCACTCGGACTTGCCGGGTGAGTTCGAGGAAGAGGCCGAGGCGGCGGACGAATACTTCAAAGCCCGCTGCGAAGAAGTGAAGGCGGTGGCCACCGCGCACGGCCTCGACATTCCGTGCGAAACGCGCCGTGGCCACCCGGCCAAAACCATCGTGAAATTCGCCGACGAAGGCGGCTTTGATCTCATCGTTGTCGGCCACAGCGACCACTCGGAACTCTGGGGCCGTTTGCTGGGCGACACGGCTGATCGCATCACGGATCACGCTCATTGCAGCGTGCTCATCGTGAAAGGCTATCAAGTTGGCGCGGCGAATGCGCCACGCAGCGACCGCGTCACTCTTCTTTGACTTTGTATGAACTGGCTCCTGTGGTCTCTCTTATCGGCCTTTTTCGCCGGAATAACGGCTGTCCTCGCGAAAATTGGCGTGAGCGGCGTGAACTCGAATCTCGCGACTGCCATCCGCACAACCGTGGTATTGGTGTTCACTTGGGGCATTGCGTTTGCCACGAACAAACCGGCTG
>CAZNOE010000028.1:17107-20182 GCA_964574525.1 uncultured Bifidobacteriaceae bacterium | reverse complement strand
CAGGCGTTCTATCCTGAAACCGAATTGTGGAAACCATGAAAAACGAAACTTCAACGAATGGCCATTCCGCAAACGACCGTTGTTCGTGCGGAGCACATGCAAACAAGAGTCGGATGCCACGCCGGTTATTTCTTGGCCTTGGCCTCGCCCTCGTGATTGGCGTGTGGCTCTTTCGCGCGCCATTGCGGGAACTGATTCGCAACCAAGCCACCCTCGCGAATGACGCTCCCAATTCCGAAGTGGTCGCCGACATGATCGAACAAGCCACCGATCCGCGCACTGCGCTGCTGGCCGCGTGGAACTCAGGAAAGATTGTTCACCGCGAAGTGGCGATTGGCGCGATCCGCCGAGTTTTCCCAAACGACCAGCCGCTGCCACCGGAGTTCGAGTCCATCGTTCTTGCCGGCGCTCTTGACCCCGACATGAATGTGCGCGAAACGGCGCTCGGCATATTACACGAACGCAAGAATCCGGCATTGGCGGCACTCGCTGCCGAACAACTCAGAGACCCGGACCAGCAAATTCGTTTGTTGGGGTTGAATTACGTCAAACATGCCGCGCCTTCGGTGGGCGTTCCGTTTGTCGCCGCGCTGTTGAATGATCCCGACATCGCCGTGCTCGGCTTGAGCGTGAAACTCTTGGAGAACTGGAGCGCGGAAAAATTCGGCGTGAAGCTCGCCGACACCGCGCAGGCGGAAAACAAAACCAGCGGCTTGCAGGAATTTCAGGTGGAGGGCATCGCCAAAACCAAAGCCGCCGCCGAGAAAGCCAAAGCGTGGTGGGCCGAACATCAAAACGAGTTTCCGCCCGTGAAACTTCAAGTCCCCGTCGAAGCTTACGCCGCCCGCAGGCCCGTGCTGGCGGCGGATTTCCAGCTTCACACTTTGGAAGGGAAGCCGGTTCGACTCTCAGACTTTCGCGGCAAGGTGGTGCTCATGAATTTTTGGACAACGTGGTGTTCCGCCTGCGTCGGCGAGATGCCCGCCCTCGTGGCGCTACAGAAAAAGCACGGCGACAAGCTCGTCATCATCGGCGTATCGCTCGACTACGTGCCGGACAGCCACGGCCACATTGGCGGACACGCGGCAGTGGAGGAGCAGAAGCACAGCGACGGCGAGCACGATGACCACGAGGCCACCGCAGCCGCATTGAAGCGAGTTCGCGAGAAAGTTGCCCGCACCTCGAAAGCCCGAAACATCAACTACCCGATCCTGCTCGACGAGAAGAATGACGTGGGCGGACGCTACAACGGCGGCGAACTGCCGACAACCGTGCTGGTGGACGCGCAAGGCAACGTGCGCCGCCGTTTCGTCGGCGCACGCGGCATCGCGGTGTTTGAGGCGATGATTGCGGAGGCCGCCCGTCCGCTGATGCCGGGGGACGTAGCCCAAACAAAGCTGGAATAAACCCTGTTCTCCATCTTTCCTACTGTTGTGAACGAAGCGGACTACGAACAAGCCGTGGCGACCTATTACGAGGCGCTGTATGCCTTTGGCTACAGCCTCGCCGGAAACGAGGACGACGCCGGTGAACTGACGCAGGAAACGTATTGCCGCCTGCTTACCAAGGGCGGTCAGTTGCGCGATGCGTCCAAGGTCAAATCGTGGCTCTTTACCACGCTCTATCGCGTGTTCCTCGGCTGGAAAAACCGCCAGGTGCGCCTGCCCCATTTTGAAATCAGCGCGGTGGACCATGAATTGCCGGTCGTCGAACCGGCCCATGTGGACGTGCTCGAAAACGCCGCGGTCCGCGATTCGCTGATGCAACTGGAGGAGCACTACCGGTTGCCCGTCATCCTCTTTTACTTGAACGACCATTCCTACGAGGAAATCGCCGAAATCCTCGACGTGCCGATCGGCACGGTCATGTCGCGGTTGTCCCGCGCGAAGGGCATGTTGCGCGAGCGCCTCGTGGCGTGCGCCGTTGGACGCGAATCGCAGAACCGAATCCTGCCCCTGGATCAAAAACACCGTCAACCGTCGTAACCGTATGAACAACGAAGCAGCCAGATTGATCCTGCAAGCCTATCGCCCCGGCGGGCAGGATGCGGATGACCCGCAATTCCGCGAGGCGTTGGAGCAGGCGCAGCGCGACCCGGAATTGGCCCGTTGGTTCGCGAAGGAACAAGAACTCGATTCGCGCATCAGCGCCAAGCTCAAGGCGTCCGTCACGCCGCCCGCGCATTTGAAATCACAGTTGCTCGCACAGCGGAAGATTGTTCGCCCCGTTGCCTGGTGGAGACAGCCTGCGTGGCAACTCGCCGCCGCCGCGTGTCTCGCCATGCTTGTAACTCTTGGTGTGCTGTGGTTCAAGCCAGCCGGCCAGACGCAGTTCGCGGCCTACCGCAGCGAGATGGCCGACTTCACCGCCCACAAACTGGATCGGCTTGACCTCATGTCGCGTGACGTGCCGGAAGTGCGGCGCTGGTTGGCGCAAAAGGAGTCGCACGGCGACCTCGTGATTCCCACTGGACTCGATGGCCGGCCCAGCCTCGGCTGCCGTCTGCTCGATTGGAAAGGGCACAAGGTTTCGCTGGTTTGCTTCGACATGGAGAACAAGCAGGTCGCCCACCTGCTCGTGGTGGACAGCGCCGCGTTCAAGGATGCGCCCACGGAATCGCCCGTATTCAATCAGGTTGGCGATGTGGCGACCGCCAGTTGGAGTCGCGGCGGCAAGACCTACGTGGTTGCCAGCAAAGGCGGCAACCAACTTGACCTGATGAAATTGCTTTAGCCCGTATGCGATCCGACATCATGAACACCTTGAACAATCATCGTCCTGAAACAGCGGTCAAAAGCCGCTATGCCGCCGCCGCGAAAGCACCCGAAGCCGCGCTTTGCTGCCCGGTCGAATATGACCGGCGCTACCTCGAAATCATCCCCGCCGAAGTCATTGAGAAGGACTACGGCTGCGGCGACCCATCGCGTTATGTGAAGCCCGGCGAGACCGTCCTCGACCTTGGCAGCGGCACAGGAAAAATCTGTTTCATCGCCGCACAAGTCGTGGGTGAGAAAGGCCGCGTCATCGGCGTGGACATGACTGACGACATGCTCGAAGTCGCCCGCCGCAATGCTC
>CAZNOE010000028.1:10640-17007 GCA_964574525.1 uncultured Bifidobacteriaceae bacterium | reverse complement strand
GTCATCGGCGTGGACATGACTGACGACATGCTCGAAGTCGCCCGCCGCAATGCTCCCATCGTCGCCGAACGGCTCGGCTACGCGAACGTCGAATTTCGCAAAGGACGCATTCAGGACTTGGCGCTCGATCTGGAAAAGCTCGATGCGGAATTGATCCGACGCCCGATTACAAGCGCCGCGTCCTTTCTCGCCGCGAACGAACTCGCGTCGGAATTGCGGCTCACGCATCCGCTCGTAGAAACCGAGTCGGTGGATGTCGTTGTTTCCAACTGCGTGCTCAACCTGGTCGAGCCGCAAGACAAGCGGCAGTTGTTTCAGGAAATTTTCCGTGTGCTCCGTAAGGGTGGACGCGCCGTCATCTCGGACATCGTGAGCGACGAGGACGTGCCGGATGTTATGCAGCAAGACCCGACGCTCTGGAGCGGTTGCATCGGCGGCGCGTTGCGCGAGGATTTGTTTTTGAA
This sequence comes from uncultured Bifidobacteriaceae bacterium, assembly GCA_964574525.1. Taxonomy (GTDB): domain Bacteria; phylum Verrucomicrobiota; class Verrucomicrobiia; order Limisphaerales; family JADLHS01; genus WYBW01. The sequence continues at coordinate 16,543 of CAZNOE010000028.1, read as the reverse complement.
AGCCTTCGAGGACGCGGGCTTCTATGGCGTCCGCCTGCTCAAGCGCGACGCGCAGCCTTGGCAAACCGTGGAAGGCATCGAGTTCCGCTCCGTCACCATCGAAGCCTTCAAAGGCAAACAGGGCGACTGCTTCGAGTTCAACCAAGCCGTCATCTATCGAGGCCCGTTCCGCGAAGTGCTGGACGACGACGGCCACCGCCTCCGCCGGGGCGAGCGCGTCGCCGTGTCCGACAAGACGTTCAATCTTTACCACAAGCCGCCTTACGCCGAGTACTTCGAGTTCATCGAACCGCGCGTGCCGGTGAAGCCGGAGGAAGCGAAGCCATACGATTGCGGACGAAGCCTCGTCATCCGCGCGAAACCAAAGGTATGGGATACAATGCCACGACGACGCCCAGCCAATGCTGCGACGGCGGCAACGGAGGAGGTTGCTGATGTCGGTCACCCTCATTTTGGGCGCGGCCTGAAAGACTTATGATTTGCTGCTTTCAAAAATCAACACCGCTTGGGATGGCTCAGTCGCGCCTGACGCGCGTCGTCGTGATTCTTTGCCTGCTGGCAACCTGCGGTGCTTTGTCCGCAACCGAAGGCCCGTTCACCGCTGAGGCTTTCAAGCAGGTCGGGCAAATCCTCGCGCGGGTCAGCGCGCACGACTTCCATCCGATTCGCGATGGTTTCACGTTCGACCGCCAGTTGAATAAGCATGGCGTGGCCGACCTGGACGATCAGGATTGGCGCGTGCGGACGCTCGCCGTCCGCGATCTTGTGCGTTTGGGTGCGCCCGGCACACCCGCGCTCGTCACGGCGTTGGAAGACAAGAACGCGCACGTCCGCCACGTCGCGGCGATGGTCTTGGGAATTATCCGCGCCACCAATGCCGTTGCCACGCTGGAAGCCACACTCAGCAAAGACAGCGATTCGGTGGTGCGCTCGCAAGCCGCCATCGCGCTGGGACAAATCGGCCAGCGCAGTTCGCTCGCCGCCGTTCAAGCCGCGCAAAAGGACGACAAGTCCAAGGATGTTCAGCATCAGGCCGAACTCGCCGCCTACGCCATCGAGCACGGAATGACCGCGACGCCGGAACTGGCCAAAAGCTACGCGGCCCTCGACGAATCCACTTTCGGGCGCGTGCAGGTGGGCCAGACCGCGAGTGATTTCCAACTCACCGACACGGAGGGCAAAGCGTGGCGGCTCGCGGATTTTCGCGGGAAGAAACCCGTCGTGTTGATTTGGGTCTTCGCTGATTGGTGTCCGGTCTGCCACGGCGAATTTCGCGAGTTGATTGAACTGCGCCAGCAATTCGAGGCTGCCGACGCGCAGGTGTTCACGCTCGAATGTCACGACCTGTTTCCCTGCCGCGTCATGGTGGGCAAGGAGCTTGAGCCGAAATACTGGTTCAGCAAAACGTCATTCAAGGACTCCTACACAAAAAACATCTGGTGGCCGCACCTCGTGGACCGCGCCGGAGCGGTAGGCGCGGAATACGGCGTGCAGCCGCTGGCCTTCACCGTTCACGCCGAGTGGATCAATCGTCCATCGGTGGTGATCGTGGACAAGGAAGGCGTCGCGCGCTTCGCCTACTACGGCACATTTTGGGGCGACCGCCCGAGCATCCATCAACTGCTGGAGATGGTCCGCAGCGGTGATTATTCCTTCGATGCGCCCAAACGGCTGAAGGCTGCGGACAATCCATAAAGCCCCCACTCGGTTGGTTGGGGGGACATTGTCGGCAAAGATTCGCGTCAGTCGCCTGCCGGAGCGCGTTGGGCCTCAGCCGGGGAGACAGGCTTCAGCCGCACAACCAAGACTGCTCCCGCCGCAAAGAGCGCCGCGCTGTAGCCGAACGCCACGCTTGTCCCGAACGCGGTCCACAATGTGCCCACGATGATGCTCGAAAGAAAATCGCCCACGCCATTCACCGTCGCCAGCGTGCCGAACGCCATGCCGTGATGTTGCTCGCCGACGAGTTCGGCGCAGAAGGAATCTTCCAACGTCTCCTCCATCGCCACATACACGCCGCCCAGGATGAAGATCGCGGCCAGCGTCCAAACCGTCAGCGGCAGGAAGATGATCGCCAGCGCCATTGCCGCCGCGAGGGCATAACCGGAGGCGAGCACGACGTTCTTCGGAAACCGATCCGCCAGCCAGCCCGCGATGAACGCAAAGCCCGCGTAGAATACGTTGTGCAACACGTAGAGTGCGACGGCGATGCTGGCTGCTTTCGTCGCGCCGAGTTCCGGCGTGAGTTTCTGTGTCGCCAGCAGAATTAACAGCGTGTGCGCGAAATCTCCCGCGCCGAACAAGCCGACGGCGACGAGGAATTTGCGGAACGATGGAGGCAGCATCCGCAACCGTTCGCCAAAAGAAACATGCGGCACGGGCTTGCGCTCCTTCTCACGCACGGCGAAGACGATGAATGCCACGGCGATCAAACCGGGGATGAGCGTCACCGCAAAGAGCGACGGATAATGATGGTTGAACACCCCCAACAGGAGAAACGCCGTGGCCGGTCCGACAATCGCGCCCAGAGTATCCATCATCCGCTCGAAGCCGAACGCGCGCCCGTAAGTTTCCTTCGTCACCGCGCCCGCCAGCAGGGCTTTGCGCACCGGCGTTCGCACGCCGCGACCGAGCCACGCGAAAGCCCGCGCCATCAACACATGCCACGCCGCCGTCGCCAGACCAAATGAGGCTGTGCCCAATGCCGTGACCAGATAGCCGATGACCGCCACCGGCTTCCGGCGGCGCAACTTGTCGGTGTAGTAGCCACTCGCCATCTTGGCGAAGCTCGACAGTCCATCGGAGACGCCTTCAATCAACCCCACCCAAAACGCCGCCACGCCCATCGTCGCGAGAAATGCCGGCATGACCGTTGTCGCAATCTCATGCGACCAATCGCTGAACAAGCTCGCCAGCCCGATGCCGAGCACCGTGCGGTTGAGCCAGGGGAAGCGACGCTTGGCGGTATCACTCATGCCCCAGCTTCAGCTTCCCGCCGCGCGTCAGGTAATACAGCCCCGTGCCAATCAGCAGTCCCGCCACGTAGCCATACGGCAGGCCGAACGCCATCAATCCCACCAGCACCGCGATCATGAATTCGCTTTTCGCCCCGGCCGTGTCGCGCAGCAGCGTCAGCAGCGTCCAGCCCTCGAACACCAGCAGCACGCCCAACACCGGCAGCGGAAACAAATGGCTGAACCGCTCGAAGCCACCGCTCAGGAACAGTCCGGCCAGCGCGAAGCACGAACCGTAAATCACCACCGATCCGCCTGTGCGTCCGCCGAAGGCGTAATGACCCGCCATGCCGCCCGACCCGTGGCACACGGGAATGCCGCTCAGGAACGGATTGAGCAGGTTCATCAAACCGTAGGTCAGCCCGATGCGCCGGACGGTGAGCGGACGGTCCGGGAAAAAGTCCGATGCCACCTGCCGGGTCGCGAGAATGGAGTTGCCGAGCGAGAGCGGGATTTGCGGCAAGGCCAGCACCAGAAAACCGGTCCACACATCCGCCAAGGTCGGGACATGCGGCTGGGGCAGTCGAAAACCAAACGCCGCGCCGCCGCTGAATTTGTCCGCGTGAAAAATCAGTGCGTAAGCCAGCCCAAGTCCGATGACCGCCAGTGCCGCCGGCAACCGGCGATTCCCCGCCAGCACCAGCGCGAGCACAAACGCCACCCCCGCCAGCGCGTAACCCCAGCCGCCGTCGGCGCGCACGTAATCCTTGAGCGCCAGCGACACGAGTTGCACTCCCAGCCCGAACTGGATGCCGCGCACCACGCACTTGGGCACGACGCGCGCGAGCCAGTGCAACAAGCCGGTCAGCGCCAGCACGAGCATCACCACCCCGATGGCCAGCCCCGCGCCATAGATGATGTTCGGCGCGAGCTTTTGCGTGATGACGAGAACGGCGACGGCCTTGAGGGGTTGCACCGGCATTGGCATCCGATACACGACGCCAGTGAGAATCTGCATTGCGCCAAACATCAGCAGCACGCTCGCCGCGTCGAGTCCGGCGGCAACGACCATGCCGACGATGAGTGGCAAGTCCGTGCCGAGGTCGCCAAACGCTCCGGCCAGTTCATGGCGGTCGAAGCGGAGACGCGGCTTTTCTGGCATGGACGCGGACGCGTTCGGAGAATCACTCCGTTCGACCGGTGGGTTGGTGGCTGGCTCGCTCATCAAATTGCATCGCGGAACGCGCCGGAATTTGTAATCAATACCGGCGCATGTTGAAAGCGTTCGTTCTCTTTACGGCGACAGCAGCGGCGGAAATCTTCGGCTGCTATGCGGTGTATTTGTGGCTGCGGTTGCAGAAGCCCGTGTGGTGGTTGCTGCCGGGCGCGCTGGCGCTGGCGTTGTTCGCGTGGTTGCTCACGTTGCACCCGCAGGTCGGCGCGGGCCGCGTCTATGCCGCGTATGGCGGCGTGTATGTGGCGGCGTCGCTCGTTTGGTTGTGGGGCATCGAAGGAATGCGGCCCGACCGCTGGGATGTCCTTGGCTCGGTGATCTGCCTGGTCGGGACGGCGGTGATTCTGTTCGGGCCGAGAAGTTGAAGCCGTTTCAAGGCGCGGCGCGATTGGCGATGGCTCTAGGAGTCTTGGCGATCTTGCGCGTGCTCCTCGTCCAGGTCGCGGAGTTGTTCGATGATGCCCTCCAGCTTCCGGCCCGTGGCGCTGAGTTGATATTCCACGCGCAGCACCTTGCCGGGAAATTCTGCGCGCTTGATCACGCCGTAATCCAGCAGCTTGCGCAGCCGCTCGTTGAGCACCTTTGTCGAGATGCCGGGGATGAACCGTTCCAACTGTCCAGGCCGCGTCACGCCGCGCCCAATGGCCGCCACCACCGCCGCTGACCACTTGCAGCCCACCACGTCCTCCAAGCGCCGGTAGGCGTTGCGTTCGGGCAACGAGAGTGGTTTGGCTTTGAGTCCGGTTTTCTTCGTCATGCCGCGAGTCTAGCCGACGGGCGGGAGAAAATCAGCCGGGAACAAAACGGTGACCGCCCACCAGTTTGTGCCCTCTTTCGCCGCCGCCGGACTGTGGTGAAATGAACCCTCGACGCACGACGAAAGTGTCGTGCGCCGGATAAAAAACCAAACGCAAACGAAACATCGAAAGAACCAACATGAAAACCAAAGCCGTATTCTATCACGCGGGCTGCCCCGTGTGTGTCGCCGCCGAACAAAACGTCGCCGCCGCCCTCGATCCCGCCCGCTTCGACGTGGAACACGTCCACCTGGGCCAGCAAAAGCAGCGGGTTGCCGAAGCGGAGAAGGCGGGCGTGAAGTCTGTTCCGGCGCTGGTGTTGGGCGGCACAGCTTATCACATCAACTTCGGCGCGGGCATCGAAGTCCTGCGGTAAACACGCTGGCGAACCCTCCCAGCCATAAGGCCCGCAGGGGCAACCCTGCGGGCTGCCGTGAGCGGCAATTACGAGGTGACGCCGCTCATCGCGGACCTGATGCTTGCGCCTTTGCTTCCGCCTCCTTCATCACCCGCTTGACAGCCGCGTTGACGTTGCCCAAGCAGCATGAGCCTTGGGGATTGCGGATTTCGCAGGCGCAGTTTCCGGCTTTCACTTCGGCGGTGATGCGTTGCGGGATAGTGCTTATGCCCGTCGCCCGAATTTCCTCGACCGCCATCGCTTCGGTAAAGCCGAAGCAGTAGCAGATGGGCACGGGGTCTTCGGTTTCCTTGAGTCCCACCCGCACGCGCACGTCCGGTTTGCGGAGATTCGCCTTCGCCATCATCTCCGCTCTTACGGGTAGCGCCTGGCGATCCGCTTGCGGCAGAGTCATGCTGGCACCGCCGTTCTGGTGAGTCTGAGTAGATACCGTTCAGCATCGTGCCCGAGTGCGCGCGCGAGCTTCTTTGCGGTCTTTGGCGTCCGGCGAACTTTCATAG
>CAZNOE010000028.1:0-10630 GCA_964574525.1 uncultured Bifidobacteriaceae bacterium | reverse complement strand
TCGGGGTGGAAATAAACGACCTCGCAATTCGCCGAGCGGCAGAACAGAAAGCCCGGTTTGTTGACGAGTTCCAAATGCCACGGTTGCACCGTATGTTTCAGCATTTTGGTTTCGACCGACTTGCCGGGCTGACCACACTCCGGGCAGGTATTCGTTCCCGACTTCGCCGCTTCGGCCAAGGTCGTTTCAGCGGGAGATCGGGTTGAGCAACAGTCTGACATGGCCGTGTTCCCGGTTTTCATTGTTTGTCTGCGGGTTCGGCTTTGAACCCGGTTTCATCAATCGCTGCGATGATGTCCTGTGGCGAAAGTTTCGCGGTGTCGTATTGCACGAAGGCCATCTTCGTGTCGTAGCTGACTTGGGCGGTCACGACGCCTGTCTGCTGGCGCAACTTCGTCTGAATGCCGACCGCGCACGCCGCGCAATCCATGCTCGGGATTTTCACTTTCAACACGGCGCTGTTGCCGTCGGCGACCGCGACGGGCGGGCGGGTCTGAGTCGCCCGCAGAATCGCGGAGGAGAGACTCGGAAACGCCGCCATGAGCAAAACGACGCCTGTGGCAAACCACAAGACCATCTTGTTCCATTTGGAAACGGGTTTGGTTGCGCAGGCCGAGCCTTCTGCGCACGCGGCTCTCGGTTTCCGATAGGTCAGATACCAGGCCAGCGCGAGCAAGGCGAACGTCACGCCCAAAAACACGGGCCGCCATTTTTCAAACAGGGCAGAGGCGGCAAAACCGCCCGCTCCCAACGCCACCGCCACCAGTGGCCCGATGCAGCAGAGTGATGCTGTGATGGCGGCAAGCAAACTGCCGCCCAAGGTCACTTTTTGTAGAGTTTTCGATTTGTCCATAAACGTTTCGACTTTCAGTTTCTGGACCAACCTACGGCCTCTACCCGGCTAGAGGGTCAAGGGGCTTTTTTGATTTTCTTTGCGCCAGCAGCGGGAGCGGGTTCGCTCACGGTCAATTGCTCGATCAAATCGCAGAACTCGCCCGCGCACCGGCGTTGACCAGCGGTTTCCTTTTCCCATCGGGGCACGACGGCCGCCAGCGACTTCCGAAACTCCCGTAGCGCCGCGATCCGCGCGTCCAGTTCCCGCAGGTGCTTCCGGGCCACGTCCGCGACGCAGCGGCAGGGGGCACGGCCTCGCTCGCGCAGACCGAGAATTTCTTTGATCTCTTCCAAAGTGAATCCGAGGGCCTGGGCTTTCTTGATAAACTGAACCTGGCGAAGCGATGCCGGAGGATAAAGCCGGTAGTTCGCGCCGGAACGATTCGGCGGCGGCAGCAAGCCCAGCCGCTCGTAGTAATGAAGCGTCTGCACGCCCACCCCGGCGCGGGCCGCGAGTTCACCGACCTTCAAGAGCGATTCCGGCTTCATCAGGAATCAAAGTTAGCGATGGTGGGAACAATGGGCAAGGCTTGCTCCTGAAGCATACCTTGAATCCAGTGGAGCTGACGGCCACATTTTCGGAATAATTCGGCGATGCCAGCGTTCTCACCTTCGGAAACATGAATCGTTTTGAAACTAGACTGGCCGAACACCGCCTGACTTTGCGGCGGGGGCAGCTCCAAACGCTGCAAATCAATGTCGGGCGCAAGTGCAACCAGACCTGCACGCATTGCCATGTGGACGCAGCGCCGTGGCGCACGGAGATGATGCCAGAGTCAATCGCGCTACGCGTTGGGGAGTGGATTCGCATGTATCGGCCCGCCATCGTGGACATTACCGGAGGCGCACCGGAGTTGAGCGAGCATTTCCGTTACTTCGTGGAGACCGCGCGCGAAGCGGGTTGTCAGGTGATTGACCGAAACAACCTCACGATCATCGAGACGCAAGCTTTCGCGTGGCTGCCGGAATATCTGGCGCAGCACGAAGTCGAGGTCGTGGCGTCGCTGCCGTGTTACAGCGCGGAAAATGTGAACGCGCAACGCGGCGAGGGCGTGTTCGCGAAAAGCATTTCCGCGCTGAAGAAGCTGAACGCGGTCGGTTACGGGACGAAACTGCCGCTGAATCTAGTGTTCAACCCAATGGGCGCAAAGCTGCCCGGCGCACAGGCGGAGTTGGAAGCGGACTTCAAGGAAGCATTGTCCCGCGATTTCGGGATCGTGTTCAACCAGTTGTTCGCCATCACCAACCAACCCATCGCTCGCTTCGCCGAAGACTTGCGCTCGCACGGACAGTGGGACGCCTATCTTGAATTGCTCGCTAATAGTTTCAACCCGGCGACGGTCGAGGGCTTGATGTGCCGCAGCACCATCAGCATCGGCATGATGGGCGAAGTCTTTGATTGCGATTTCAACCAGATGTTGAAGATGCAGATGCGCAACGGCAAACCGCTTTACCTCTGGGACGTGACACCGGAGCGGCTTGAAGGCTGGGACATTCTGACGGGTGTTCATTGCCTGGCCTGCACGGCGGGCTGTGGCAGCAGTTGCACGGGAGCGGTGAAATAAGCTTCTCTCCCGGCCGCAGAAGGAAGAACTCCAATCGTAGCCATGAGAAATCCCTTCAAATTCTTCGTTGAACTGGCGAGTCAACCTCTGTGGATACCACTGTGGGTGTCGCTCCTGATGCTCGTCAATTTCGTCAGCTTGGCATTTTGGAACGAGCCGACGGCCCGGCTCATTGTCTTCATGTTCATGATTTCGTCGTCGCTGATGATAGGGCTGTATTCGCGGTTCGGCTTCGCCAAGATTCTTGGACTCGGTCACGTTTTGTGGATTCCGTTGCTCCTCCACGTCCTGACGCGGCTGCCGCACGCCAGCGGAGCTTTCAAAGCTTACCTCGTCGCCTGGTCCGTCGCCACATCGGTATCGCTGGCCTTCGATGTCGTGGACGTTTGGCAATACTTCGCGGCGGGTAAGCAGCCGAACTCGCGTGGATGATCTCTCCCCGACCGAAACACAGTGCTCTTTGGAATAAAGGCGCTGACTGGTCTTTCTCATCAAGCATGGACTCCTTGCGCGGATGATTATGGTTTTGGCCATTACAGCAATTTATCTGGCGGTGACATCGCTGTTTGTGATGTCGCTCCTGCTGGCAGCCGCTCGGCCCACTCCCAAGCCGCAGCGGATAATTGTCCAGCAGGTTGAGTCTCTGAGCGCCACGTTTGCAAAGAGCGCTTCGCCTGCCAAAGGATTGCCGGGCGAATATGCGGTTGGACTCCAACATCGCAGACAATAGAATTCACCCAAGCCGTGAAACCAAACATCACCCAGACCATGATCAAACACCTTCTTCTCCCGCTCCTGCTCGGCACTGTGCTTGCCCAGGCGCAGACCAATTCCACGCCGCTGAAAGTCGGCGATGCCATTCCCGACGTGACGCTGCGCACGGAGGACGACAGGGAAATCAGCTTGCGCAAGTTGGTGTCCGAAAAGCCGACCGTGCTGATTTTCTATCGCGGCGGCTGGTGTCCGTTCTGCACGCGTCATTTGAAAGACCTCGTTGGCATCGAAAGTGACCTCGAAAAACAGGGCGCACAATTGCTCGCCATCAGTATGGACCAGCCGGGCAAGCTGAAGGCGACGCCCGATCGCGAGAAGCTCCACTATCGTCTGCTCTCCGACAGCGATGCCGCCGCGGCGAAGGCGTTTGGCATCGCGTTCAAAGTGGACGATGCGACGGTTGAGAAATACAAGGGTTACGGCATCAACCTCGATGCCGCCTCGGGCAAGGATCACCATATTCTCCCGCACCCGGCCGTATTCGTCGCGGACACGAGCGGCAAGATTCGTTTCGCCCACGTCAATCCCGACTACAAGGCGCGGCTTGAACCCAAGAAGATTTTGGAAGCGGCACAGACTGCGGGCCGTTAAATCAAACAAACGCTCGCGCTCGCGTTGCAGCCCTCGGTGGTCAAACGCGCCCTCAAATACGCTGTCGTTGTCGGGGCGATTCTCATCACCATCAATCACGGCGATGCCATTCTGCGCGGCGACTTGCCACCCGCCCGGCTGTTTCGCATGGGCCTCACCGTGCTTGTGCCTTATGTGGTTTCGACCCTTTCCAGCGTTGGGGCGATGCGCGAAATCGGGAATAAGCCGTCGCGCCCGCATCTCTCAATACCGTTGAACCGACATCCATGAACGCAAACCTGAAGCTCCTCGCCAAAGACCTCACCAAAGATTACCCGCGCAGCCCGCGCGACACGCTCGCGGGCTACGTCATCGCCGCGCGGATGCTCGACAAGTGCCGCGCCGTGCTGGCCGAGACGGCGGGCGAATACCATTTCGATTGTCCGCTCGATAATCAGTTCCTCGGTTTCACCGGGATTGGCGCGGAGCAGTTCAAAGCGTTCGTCGCCACCGGAGCGCCGGATGCGGAAGTCGCTGCTTGGATTGTGCAACATTCCAAAATCAAAGAACGCCCCGAGATTGTCGCCTGGAACAACAAGCTCCGCGCTACACGACCGTGCGACATGCCGATTGAATTGCAGCAGTTCCTCGAAGATTACATCCCAAAAGTCGTGCCCAAGAATCGTCCCGTTTACGTTTGGTTCGACGTTTACGATTTGGAAGAAGGGAAGATTTGATCAAAGTTCACGCTGGATAGTCTCTCATTTTTTCACGGCGTCGGTCCGCTTCCTCATAGGAACAATCCCCACCTCCTCGGCGGGCCGGCGTCCGTGTTGCTTAGTGAAGGTTCAATCGCGATACGCAAATCGGAGGAACAAATTTGAAAGTGAAGAACAAACGCAAGCCAGCCATCACCGGACTACCGCCAAAGCGTGTCGGCATTATCGGCGGGAGCGGGCTTTATCAAATCGAATCCCTGACCCGTCAAAAGTGGGTCAAGGTAAACACGCCGTTTGGCAAGCCTTCCGATGAATTGCTGCTCGGCGAAATCGCCGGGCGCGAAGTGGTGTTCCTGCCGCGTCACGGACGCAATCATCATCTGCTGCCGAGCGAGTTGAATCACCGCGCCAACATTTGGGCGATGAAAAAGCTCGGCGTGTCTTGGATCATCAGTGTGAGTGCAGTCGGCTCGCTCCAGAACCGTTATCGCCCACGCGACATCGTGTTTGTGAATCAGTTCGTGGATCGCACGAAGAAGTCCGGCGAGCACACATTCTTTGGCCGGGGCATCGTGGCGCACGTCGCCTTCGCGCATCCGGTTTGTAAGGAACTGCGCCAGACCCTCCTGACGAGCGCTCGCACCGTGAAGGCCCGCGTTCACAACGGCGGCACTTACGTCAACATGGAAGGTCCGGCGTTCAGCACCCAGGCCGAATCCATCCTCAACCACCGCGCGGGCCACGCCGTCATCGGCATGACGAATCTCGGTGAAGCGCGATGCGCCCGCGAAGCCGAAATCGCCTATGCCACAATGGCAATGGTGACGGATTACGACGCATGGAAGCCGGATGAAGCGCACGTCACGGTGGATATGGTTATCGAAAATCTCCGACGGAATGCAGAGCAGGCGAAAGCCATTCTTGCGCACGCCATCCCGCGCATCGAGCGCGAACAAATGTGCTCGTGCCACGAATCTCTTTCGCAGGCGATTCTGACGCCGCCACACGCCTGGCCGAAGCGAGCGAAAGCGGAATTGTCACCGTTGTTGATTCCAGTATTGGCGCGACAGCGAAACGACGGCGCGCATTGATCGCCGATGCCTAAAAGTTCGCGCCGCATGAGCAACGATGAAAGCGAGCCAGCGAATCAAGGACACCTGCGGCATCCTCTGCAAGAGATACGCCGAACAGTATGTGGTGTTGCACGGGAATCTTTCGCGCTTCACCGGGCTGCTCATCATGCTCAACGTCACGCTTTTCTTTGTGGGCGGGGCGGTCATCCACGAAGGCTACTACTACACGTTTTACTCGCTCGGATTGCTCGCAGCGGTCGAGGCTCTGTTGATTATTCCGCACGGACTTTTTGACCGGCTCTGGTTCTACGCGCTGACGCTTCTCATCGTAGCCGTCGCCCTTTACTTCTTCACCAGCAGCGTTTGGTATTGGGTTTCCACCCACCGCATCGGATTTTCGGAAGCGGGCATCGTAACTCGCGGAATATCGCTTCCGGTTCATTGCTCTCAATAATGAGGGGCGGACGCACGCAGCGAGGGCTGCCGGGCGACGCCTCGACCGTGAACAACAACGTCAAACTCGACATGCCAAACAATCATCGCAATCAACGAACCACCAAACCATCCGCCGCCAAAAGTTTGCGCGAAGTCGAATTCCGTTTCGAGTCGCCCACCGCAAAAAGCGTCCACTTGGCTGGCGACTTCAACGAGTGGGCGACCAACAGCTTGCCCCTACGCAAAGAATCTCCCGGCCAATGGCGGGCACGCGTGCCACTCACGCCCGGTCCGCATCAATACCGCTTCGTCGTGGACGGCCTTTGGGTGGATGACCCGACCGCCTGCCGTCACGCGGACAATCCATTCGGCTCATGCAATTGCGAAATCCTGGTGCAGTGAACGCCACCGCACTGAATGGCGAAATCCGAATTCCGCCCCCAGACCAGCACTTCCCATGAATCCGCCGCCAAAGCTCGTGTTCGTTTACAATGCCGACGACGGCCTCTTCAACGCCATCGCAGCCACGGCCCACCGGATTTTTTCGCCAGCGACGTATGAATGTTCGCTCTGCCTCTACACATATAGCGTTCGAGGAATGCACCGGGAGTGGAAACACTTTCTCGAATCGCTCGGTTGTTCGCTGGTGTTCTATTACCGTCAGGAGTTTCGCGCCGAATATCCGCAGCGGAACATCCGCCTTCCCGCCGTGCTGGTGGACCGAGGCAGCGACCTGGAGTTGTTGATCCAATTCGATGAAATCAAAGCCTGTGGCAACCTTGAAGAATTGATCCTGTTCACGCGCCGGAAAGTGGAATGGGCTTGCCCGGATTGGATGGAAACCCGGAAGGCGGCGCGCTCAAACGGGGAGCATAAGCAAACAACCTCCACCAACCGCGCCAAACCAGCGGATGACGGCGCAGAGCGTCAGCTTGAACGCAATATCTCGCGAGTTGAAGTCTCTCACCTATGAGTGCCGACATTTGCACAAGTCATCGCCGCCCGTGAAACGGCTTTCCAGTTTCGCACCGCAGCCCTATTCTTTCGAGCGATGAGCGAAGAATTGACGGCGACCACCTCGCCACGGGAAACGGCACGACGCGCCGCGTTGTCTCCCGCCTCACGCTTGTCCGACCCCAAGACCTGGGTGGAGGAGCACGGCAACTATCTGTTCCGCTATGCGCTCATTCGCGTCCGCAACGAAACCGTGGCGGAAGACCTCGTGCAGGACACGTTGCTGGCGGCGTTTCAAGGCAAAGAACGGTTCTCCGGCCAATCCACCGAGCGCAGTTGGCTGACAGGAATTCTGAAACACAAAGTGCTTGATCACTTTCGCCGCCAAGCCCGCGAGCGCACCGTCAACGCGGACGATTCAATGCCCGAAGAACTGGAGGGGCGCTTTGACGACTTGGGCTTGTGGAAGCACGAGCCGGAATCTGGCCCGACAGATTGGGGCGCAGACGCCGCCGGCCTGATGCAACGCAAGGAATTCATGGCGGCGCTCAAGCAGTGCATTTCCAAACTGCCGCCACGCTGCGCGGATGCCTTTGTGATGCGCGAGATGGAAGCGACCGATTCCGACCGCATCCAGGAATTATTGGGCGTCAGTCCCTCCAACTTTTGGGTGTTGTTGCATCGGGCGCGGATGCAACTGCGGCTCTGTTTGGAGCAAAACTGGCTGAAACACTGACCGGAGACAAATCGCCATGCCATTGAATCCTCTCCAGAAAGCCAACTACGCGATGATGCGCCTCATGGTCCGCGTGATGCCGTCGTGCCGCGACATCTCGCAACTCATCTCCGACGGCATGGATCGCAATCTGCCATCGCGAAAGCGCCTTTCCATCCGGCTGCATGTGAGTATGTGTGGATTCTGCCACCGTTACGAAAAGCAGTTGCACCTCTTGCGTGAGGGCGTCGGACACTACGCCGATCCAGAAGCGAATGTCGTCGAGAAATCGCTCTCGCCCGCTGCCAAGGAAAAACTCGAAAAAGCTTTGGCGGACAGGGCGAAGTAGCGAGAGAGAACTCAGCTTTTCTTCCGCGCCGATTTCTTTGCAGTCGGGTTGTAGGCCAGCGCCAGTTCCAACCAAAACGCCAGGTCTTTGTCAGACTTCAACCCTTCAAGCTCAACGAAAACGAACCCCCGCATGGGACGCCCGGTGAAATCCATCGGGCGACAACCTTTGCGCTTGAGCGCGTCCTCGTATGCCTCCGGGCCGATGCGCGCCATGAGCCGGTTCTTCTCGACGCCCACGCACATCTTGCCCTTCACCATAAAACACAGTCCGCCCATCATGCGCTTGGATTCGTGCTTGATTCGCTTCGCGTCGAAGAACAAACGGACGCGCTGTTCAAGTAATTCGTCGTAGGCCATACGACGACGTTACCTTGAGGCCAACCGGCTTTCGAGAAATCTTCTGTAAGGATTCCCGCCCCGCCGCGAAGTGATGGTGTGAACGAGCAGATTACGACATTGTTACCAGAGGCCGAACCAGCGGCGGGAGTGGATTACGATTGGGCCGTCGAGCAATTCTACGCGGCCCTCTACAAGTTCGCCTTCGGCTTGGCTGGCAGCGAAAGCGACGCGGCGGATTTGACGCAGGACACCTACCGCGTCCTCCTCCTCAAGGGCGAGGCCATCCGCGATTCGCGCAAGGTGAAAAGCTGGTTGTTCACGACGCTTTATCGGCAATTCCTTGGGCGACGGCGTCATGCCACGCGCTTTCCCGAAACGCCCGTCGAATCGGCGGAATGGGAACTGCCCACGATCACTCCTCAGCACGCGGAAGCCCTCGACGGTTCGCTCGTTGTCGCCGCGCTTCAGCAGTTGGAGGAAAAATATCGCGCCCCACTGGCGATGTTTTATCTGGAGGAACTTTCCTACAAGGAAATGGCGGAGGTGCTGTCGTTGCCCATCGGCACAATCATGTCGCGAATGTCGCGGGGCAAGGAGATCCTACGCAAGCGACTCCAAGCGCCTTCGCCGGTCGCGATCAACTGCCGACACATCGGCTCGCCGGCGAGATGGCAAGGCGGCGTGCTTGCCGGCATCGAGTGAACCGTTCATCCGGCCTTGGAATATCCAAGCCGCCAGATCGTTCCCATCAAGAGAATATGACCAGACTACAAATTAACCGGGGCTTGTGCGCTCTCGCGCTGGGCTGTGCAATCATCGCATCTCAGGCCACTGCCGCCGAATTCGACCAGACCCACGCGCTGTTCACTGGCGTGTTGACGAATTTCGTCAAAGACGCCCGCGTGAACTACGCCGCGCTCAAAGCGCACCCCCAAGATCTGAACCACTACCTCGACCAAGTTGCCGCAGTCAGCAAAGCCGAGTTCAAGAAGTGGAACGAGCCGCAGCAAATCTCCTTTCTGAGCAACGCCTACAACGCCTACACGCTGCGGCTGATCATTGACCACTACCCGCTCAAGAGCATCAAAGACATCGGCAGCATTTTCAGCGGCCCGTGGGATCAGCCCGTCGTCAAACTATTCGGCGAGACGATCACGCTAAACACGCTGGAACATAAAATCCTCCGCGTGGACTACGCCGAGCCGCGACTGCACTTCGTGCTGGTCTGCGCAGCGAAGGGCTGTCCGCCGCTGCGCAGCGAGGCTTATGTTGGTGCGCGACTCGAAGAACAACTCGTGGACCAGGCCAAACAATTTCTCGCTACGCGGGAAAAGAACCGCGTGGAAATCGTCGAGCGCACCGTCTTTCTCTCGCCGATTTTCAAATGGTATGGCGGCGACTTTGAAAAGAAATCCGGCTCGGTGCTGGCGTCGTTGAAGCCCTACTGGCCCGGCAAGCCCGTTGCCGGTTACGAAGATTTCAAAACCCGCTACACCGACTACGACTGGTCGTTGAACGAACAGAGCAAATGACGACTCGCCAACTGTCCATGAGTTCACACACTGAAAACATTGCCATGACCAGACCCAAAAACTCCGCCGCAAAATCCGGCTTTAGCTGGAAATGGCTGCTCTACCCAGCCGTGGCCATCTTTCTCTTCGTCGCCGCAAAAGAGTTCCATGTGCAGGACCGACTCAAGCAGGCGCTCGATTGGGTCGGTCAGCTTGGGCCGTCGGGCGCGGTCATCTTCATCGCGATTTACGTCGTGGCGACTGTCCTGTTCATCCCCGGCTCAGTGCTGACGCTGGGCGCGGGCGCGGTGTTCGGCGTGATGTGGGGTTCGATTTACGTTTCCATCGGCTCGACGCTGGGCGCGACCTGCGCGTTTCTCGTGGGCCGTTATCTCGCCCGCAACGCCATTGCCCGCAAGATTGAAGGCAACGAGCGTTTCGCCGCGATAGACAAGGCCGTCGCGAGCGAGGGCTGGAAAATGGTCGGACTGACGCGGCTCTCGCCGGTGTTTCCTTTTACGCTGTTGAACTACGCATTCGGCCTCACGCGCGTGAAGCTCGGCCACTACATGCTTGCGTCGTGGATCGGCATGATGCCCGGCACGGTGATGTATGTGTATCTCGGCTCACTGGCGAAAGCGGCGTCGGGCGAACGGACGCGCACCACCGGCGAATGGGTGCTTTACGGCGTCGGCCTCCTCGCCACCCTGGTCGTCACCATCTTCGTCAC
>CAZNOE010000027.1:18651-20368 GCA_964574525.1 uncultured Bifidobacteriaceae bacterium | reverse complement strand
GGCGAGCGTAGGAAAGCACATCGCCCGGGTCAATCCGCCGCTCAGTTTGACATAGCGCCGCCGATAAGCAGGAGAATTTGATCCAGCAGTGGTCTGCCTTCATGCCTGTTAAGAAGCTGTCACTAAGTTCCAATAACTCCCGATTGCTTGGTTGAGATGAATTTCGTTTCGTCTGATTTGCCATGATTGATTCCGTCTCCGACACCGCAGGCGCCGCGCCCGATTTGAAACGCGCGCGACGACGAAAAGCCGACACCGTTCCCCAAAACGGGCTGAGGGCCGACCGCCTGCCACCCCATTCGCCGGAAGCCGAGCAGGGCGTGCTGGGTTGCGTGCTGCTTTCCCCGAACGATTGTCTCGGCCAGTGCATCGAGAAGCTCAGGTCCGGCGAGGAGGTCTTTTACGATTTGCGGCACCAGACGATTTACAGCGCGCTGGTGCAAATGTACGACCACCGCGAAGCCATTGACGTCATCACGTTGCAACAGCGGCTCAAGGATAAACAATTGCTCGAAGAGATCGGCGGCATCCCGTACTTGAACGCGCTGCAGGACGCGGTGCCCTCCGCGGCCAACCTGAGTTACTACCTCGAAATCGTGCTGGAGAAATTCCTGTTGCGGAAAATGATCCAGACCTGCACGGACGTGGTCGGACGCGTCTATGATTACGAGGGTGAGGTGGACGCGTTACTCGACGAAGTGGAGCGGGACGTGTTGCGCATCAGCGAATCGCGCGCGCAGGGCGGCACGGAGGCGATCAAGCAGCTCGTCCATAAAGCCATCGGCACGGTGGAAAATTATTTCAATCGCCAGGGCGTGCTGGGCGGTATCGCGACGGGCTTTGCCGATCTGGACCGGATGACGGATGGCTTGCACGCCGGCGAAATGATCGTCATCGCGGCCCGGCCGAGCATGGGAAAAACTTCGCTCGCGATGAACATCGCCGAACACGTGGTGCTGCAAGACAAATTACCCGTGGGCGTGTTCAGTCTGGAGATGACGGCGGAATCGCTCGTGCTCCGGATGCTGTGCTCGAACGCGCGGGTCAACCTGCGCAACATCCGCGAGGGGTTCATGACCGAGTCGGACTTTCCGAAACTGACGAGCGCGGCGGGCAAGATGTCCGCCGCGCCGCTGTTCATAGATGACTCGCCGGGGCTTTCGATTCTCCAATTACGCGCGCGCGCCCGCCGGCTGGCGCAGCAGTATGGCGTGAAGCTTTTCGTGATTGACTACCTGCAACTGCTCCATTCTACTGCGCGCCGCTCGCAGGAAAACCGGCAGCAGGAGATCGCGGACATTTCCAGCGGGATCAAAGCGCTGGCCAAAGAATTGATGGTGCCGGTGATTGTGCTCAGCCAGTTGAACCGCGAATTGGAGCGGGACAAGAGCCGCAAGCCGCGTTTGTCGGACTTGCGCGAGTCAGGCGCGATTGAACAGGACGCCGACGTGGTGGGTCTGTTGTATAAACCCAGCGCCGACGATGACGAGGCCGGCGGCGCGGAAGAGCCGGACGGCATTCCGGTGAATCTGCTGATCGCGAAGCAACGCAACGGGCCGACGGGTGACATAAACTTGACCTTTCTGAAGCCATTCACGCGTTTTGAAAGCGCAGCCAGAGTCAGCGACGAAGACGTGCCCGCCGAGTAAGACACGATGAATCGCCTGCTTCGCCTTTGCGGACTTTACGGGTTGCTGGTCGCGCTGTGCGGGACGGC
>CAZNOE010000027.1:9319-18551 GCA_964574525.1 uncultured Bifidobacteriaceae bacterium | reverse complement strand
CAGGGCAAACCGCGCCTGACGGACATCAAGGTGCAGGGCAACAAAAAAATCAGCCTCTCCAAAATCAAAAAGAAAATCACCTCAAAGGTGGGCGAACCGCTGGACGAGCGGAAACTGTTTACCGACAGCCGCGCGATCTACGAGTTGTATCAGAAAAAGGGCTATCCGAAGACACAGGTCAAATACGTGGTCAACATTGACGAGAATGCCGGACGCGGCGCGGCGACATTTGAAATCATCGAAAGCCCCAAGATCAAAATCGTCGAGGTGCGGTTCATCGGCGCGCACGCGTTCCACGAGGGAACACTGCGCAAGCAAATCAAAACGCGGCGGCGCTGGATGTTTTCCTGGTTGAGTGGCAGCGGCTATTTCAAGGATGAACAGTTCCAGGAGGACAAGGAAAAGCTGGCGGAATACTATCGCGACCACGGCTACATTGATTTTGAAATCAAGGACGTGCAGTTCGAGAACCCGACGCCGACGAAGCTGATCATCCGCTTCAATGTTTACGAAGGCCGGCAATATAAGGTCGGCAGGATCACGTTCCAAGGCACAACCATGATGCCCACGAACGCCGTGAGTCCCAGCTTCAAACCGGGCCCGATACCCAAAGCCGGTCCGGAGCGCACCGCCCGATCCGAGAGCCTGAAGTTGAACAAGAACTTCACCATGAAGGAGGGCGACACCTTCACAGTCAAGGGCCTGTCGAAAGATATCGGAGCCGTGGAGGATTTCTACGGCGCGAAAGGCCACATTGATGTCACCACGTCCACCGTTAATCTCAAAGTGGCCCGCATCGCCAACACCGAGACGGGCACGATGGACCTTCAGTTCGAGGTGGATGAAGGCCAGACCTCATTCATCGAGAAGATTGAGATTCGTGGCAATGCCAAGACCAAGGACAAAGTCATCCGCCGCGAACTGGCCGTCTCCCCGGGTGAAGTGTTCAACATGGTCGGCGTGAAACTCAGCAAACAACGGCTCGAAGGCTTGCAATACTTCGAGCCGGGCAAAGTGGACGCGCGCCCGGAGCCAACTGATCCGCCGATCATTGGGCGCAAAAACCTCGTCATCGGTGTCGAGGAGAAAACCACCGGCAATCTCACACTCGGCGCCGGGTTCAGTTCCGTGGACGCGGTCGTGGGTTACGTGGAAATTTATCAAGGCAACTTCGATATTGACGGCGTGGCCGACCTTTTTCTGTGGAAGACTCCCAAATTCACGGGCGCCGGTCAGAAATTCCGGTTGCGCGTGCAATTGGGCACCGAGAGGAAGGACTTCGAGGTGTCGTTCATCGAGCCGTGGTTTCTGGGGCGCAAGCTGCAGTTGGGATTGGATCTCTATCACCGCGAAGCGAGTTACGAAAGTCTGGACAATCTTTACGACGAGACCCGCACGGGCGCTCGCCTCAGCCTCTCGCGAGCGCTGGGGAGTGACTTTCTCATCGGCACTGTCAGCTACACGGCCGAAAGCGTCGGCATCCTGCTCGACCCTTCGTTGCACGATAATCGCTTTATCACCGGTGCTCCGGTCGCGGGCATTCCCGTTCCCATCTTCGACCCTCGCAATGTTCCACAGGCAATTCTGAACGAGAACGGCCATTCATTGCTGACACGGCTCGGCGGGTCCCTGGCCTATGACACGCGCAACAGCACCTATCTGCCCGATGCCGGGCAACGGACGGAATTACTCGCGGAATTCACGTCCAGCTACCTGGGCGGCGAACGGGACTATTGGAAACTGGGATTGAGCACCGCCTGGTACTTCCGCGGTTTCGGCAAAGGCCACGTGCTGGAGTTGGTGGGCCGGACGGGAATAGCCGATGCCCTCAACGGCGACACCGTGCCATTCTACGACAGGTACTATCTGGGCGGTCTGTATTCGATGCGCGGCTTCAAGTATCGCAGCGTCAGCCCGCGCGAACCGAACCCCGCCACCGGTGGTTTCTTCGCCGAGCCAATCGGTGGCAACACCTACTGGTTTGCCTCAGCCGAATACAGCATCCCGATTGTCCAGAAGGAACACCTGGGCGGCGTGCGTTTCGCCTTCTTCTATGATATCGGCAACGTCCTCAGCGACCCCTACGATTTTAAGCTGAGCAATTTCAGCGACAACTGGGGCATTGGCTTGCGGCTCAACCTGCCGATCGGTCCGCTGCGGCTTGACTACGGCATCCCCATCCATCACGACATATTCAACAGCGGCTCCGGCAAGTTCCAGTTCGGCGTCGGCTGGCAGCGTCCGTTCTGACGATGAACCGCCCAATGAAAACAATTCGGTGCGTCCTGTGCGATGCCGCGGTTCCGCTCGCGCTGCTTGTGGGCGCAACGTTATCAGCCCCGCCGGTTCAAGCGCAGTCGGGTGGAACGTCGCGCGCAGGCCTGTTCGCCAACCTGCCCCTCTACTTCGAGGTCAACCGGGGACAAGCCGATGGCACGGTTCAATTCCTGGCTCGAGGCAAGCAGTGCCAGTTTTTCGTGTCGCCGACCGAGGCGGTTTTATCGCTGAACAAAATCGAGGCCTCGCCATCTGTTCCCCTCCTGGGCGGGGTCAGGGATGGGTTCCCTCACACGACCACCCAATCCACACCCGGCCTCTCCCAGGCTGGGAGCGCCGTTCGTCCGACATCCGTGTCCTCGCGTGCGATGCGAATGACGTTCGTGGATGCGAACTCAAATGCGCGTGTCACTGGCGAAGGCGAACTGCCAGGCAAGCTTAATTATTTTATCGGAAATGATCCTGCGCAATGGCAGAAGGGTGTGTCGCTCTTCACGCAAGTGCGCGTGGAACAGATCTACCCCGGCGTGAGCCTGGTCTATTATGGCAATGAGCGGCGGCTCGAGTTCGATTTCCAAGTCGCACCGCAAGCGGATCCGGCGGCCATTGCCATCCGCTTTGAAGGCCCCGAAAAAATTCGCGTGGACGCGCGCGGCGATCTGGTGCTGAGTCTCGGCCATGATGAAATTCGCCAACCAAAGCCCACGATCTATCAGCAAGTTCGTGGCGTGCGGAAAGAAGTCAGCGGCGCCTATCGGCTCACCGGCAAGCGGACTGTCACGTTCAAGATTGGCGACTACGACCGCGCGCTGCCGCTGGTGATTGATCCAGTGTTGAGTTACTCGACGTATTTTGGCGGCAGTGACTCGGACACGGCCTGGGGTGTGGCTGTGGATACCAACGGCTTCGTTTATGTGGCGGGCGAAACCAGGTCGGCGCAACTGGCGACCCCGGGCGCGTTTCAAACAACCAACGGAGGCAACAACGTCTTTGGTGATGCGTTTGTGGCCAAATTCGACAATACCGCCACAAGCCTCGTGTATATGACTTATCTCGGCGGCAACGCCGACGACTTTGCGCTGGCCCTCGCCTTGGATGGCGCGGGCAACGCGTATCTCACCGGCTATACCGACTCTACGAATTTCCCTCTCCTCTCCGCGATCTACACCAATCTCAGCGGGAGCAATTATCCGGGGGTGAGCATCGCGCCGACCGACGCGTTCGTGGCCAAACTGGATCCTTCCGGCTCAAACCTTGTTTATTCGACTTACTTCGGCGGAAGCGGGAGTGACCTGGGCATCGGCATTGCGGTTGACGCGGCTGGGAACGCCTGCGTCGTGGGTTACACCGAGTCCACAAATTTCCCGACCGTCAGCGCCCTGTCCACCAACTACGGCGGGTTTGGTGATGCCTTCGCGGCGAAAATCAATCCGGCCGGCACCGCCTTGATCTATTCAACCTATCTCGGCGGCACGAATCAGGACGCAGCCTACGATGTCGCGACCGATCTCGCGGGCAATGCTTATGTAGTCGGCTACACCGGCTCGACGAATTTCCCGGTGACGAATGCCGCGCAAAGCCGGTTGAACAACACAACCAATGCTTTCACTGCTTCCGACGCGTTCATCACGAAAATCACGCCCTCCGGCAGCGCGCTGGTCTATTCCACTTTCCTCGGCGGGACGAACAACGACCGCGCTTTCGGTCTGACTCTGGACAGTGACGCAAATGTTTACGTGACCGGCTCGTCGTTGTCGGACGATTTCCCGAGAACATCAACGAACCTCGCTTCCGCGGTCATCAGCAACAGCCCGTTACCGGATGTGTTCGTGACGAAACTCAGCGCCGTCGGGACCAACTGGATTTATTCCGTTCTCTTTGGCGGCGGCGGCGCGGATGAAGGCTGGGCCGTGGCCGTGGATTCAATCGGCAATGCCCACGTCGTCGGAAACACGGCGTCGCTGAATTTTCCGACCAACAACACTTCGGGCTTCCTGCGCAATGTCAATTCCGGCGGCACGGACGCCTTTGTGTCGGAGCTCAACCGCAACGGCACGGCACTCGTTCATTCCGCCTATCTGGGCGGAGCGGGTGGAGACTTGGGTTATGGCATCAGTCTGGACGGCGCGGGAAACACTTACATCGCCGGTGAAACGACCTCCGGCAATTTCCCGACGTTCTTTGCGTATCAAAACACGTTCAAGGGGGTGAAAGACGCCTTCCTGGCGAAGATTGTCCCCGAGCCAACGCTCACGGCGACTCAATCGGGTGGGAATGTGATCCTCGCGTGGCGCGCGTTCGCGCCCGAGTTCAGGTTGATCTCAAATTCGTCTGTAGCAAATCGGTTCACCTGGTTTTACGTGAACGCAACACCGGTCCTGACGAATGGCTGGCACACCGTGACGCTCGGCGCGACGAACAGCGCCTTGTTCTTCCGGCTGTACCTGCCGTGAGCGGCTCGCCCTGCCTTTCGAACGTTTCCTCCCCGGGCGTGTCTGATAACCGAACGAAATTGGTATTGGCGACAGCGGTGATTTTTGGTTCTCTATGCTTATGAAAAACTGGTTACGAAAGTTGATTCCGGCGGTGCTACTGCTTGTTGTGCTCAACGGGACGGCGTGGGCGCAGACCCGCGTCGCCACGGTGGATTTGCGCAAATTGTTCGATGGTTACTGGAAGACCAAGCAGGCGGACGCCGCTTTGAAAGACCGCGCGGCGGACCTCGACAAGGAATACAAGGGCCTGCGCGACGACCATACCAAGTCCAAGGAAGAGTATCAAAAACTGCTGGCCGACGCGAACGACCAGGCCGTATCCACCGAAGAGCGCGAGAAACGCAAGAAGGCGGCGGAGGCCAAGCTGAAGGACATCAAGGATGCCGAGGAGACCATCGGACAGTTTGAGCGGCAGGCGCGCTCGACCCTCGACGAGCAACGCCGCCGGATGCGCGACAACGTGCTCGGCGAAATCCGAACGGCGATCAACAGCAAGGCCAAGGCCGGCAGCTATGCGCTGGTGGTGGACACGGCCGCAGAAACTCCCAACGCCACGCCGGTGTTCGTCTATAGCAGCGCCGACAATGATCTGACCCAGGCGGTCCTCGAACAACTCAACGTCACCGCGCCGGTGGAAACCAGGAAGCCCGCGGAGGCGAAGGAAGAGAAAAAAGACGAGAAGAAGAAGTAGGTGGGGATCGTGATGCGTGATGCGTGATGCGTGAAGAAGGTCACGAGCGCCGGTCAGCTTTCGCTCAGCCGCTTGACCGGCTTCTCGAACAGCATGCCGTGGGCTTCTTCCAGGATTTCCGGAATTCTTTTCGCGAACGGGCTGCGTTGCAGTACCGCCGCTAGATCGAGTTCCCGCATCTTCGCGGCGTTCTCGCCGGGAAACCAGTGGTCACCTTGTCCCAGCAGGTTGTAGCGCATCTTCCCCCACCCCACGAGGTCGAGCGGCTTCGCGTAAGTCCAGAGCCGCAGGATTTCCAGCACGTTGATCTGGCCGGGCACGTCCACGTATTGCGGCAATCCCTCGAACCAGCGCGCGCACCAGTCCGCGCCGAGCGTCCGCTCCATCTCGGCGCGCAACCGCCTTTCAATCGGCGCAATCGTCTCCGGGATTTTGTCGTAAAACTCGAGCGCGCGAACGTGCTCGTCGAAATCACCCGGCTTGCTCGCGCCGCAACTGAGCGTGTGGACCGGCGGGCGGTTGAGGCAATACAACGCGTTGAACTGCATCGGCGAGAGCGGCGCGCAAAGGTCCACGAGCTTCGGCGGCGGCTCGTAGAGTTTGCCGCCCTTGTCGTTCGGGCTGATGATGAAGATGCCCATGTCTTTCGCGTTGGCAGCTTTGATGCACGGCCAGTTCAAATCGTTCACAAAGTACCAATGGAGGTTCACGTAATCGAAATCCCCCTGGTCGAGTGCTTCAAGAATGATGTCCGTCGTGGCGTGAGTGGAGAAGCCGACGAAGCGACAGCGACCTTCACGTTGAAGCCGGCGCGCGGCGGCCACGCAACCGTTTTTCTGGAGCGACCAGTCGAGGAGTTGGCGATTGTTGATGCCGTGCAGCGCGAGCAAGTCCACATAACCGAGCCGCAGATACTTCATCGAGGTCTCGAAGGTTTCGAGAAACTCCTTGGGCGTGGCCTTTGGCCCGATCTTGGTTTGGACGATGATTTTGTCGCGGGGCAGCGTAGGAAGGATTTTGCCGAGTTGCATTTCCGACGAGCCGTAGCCGCGGGCGGTTTCGATGTGATTGATGCCGAGTTCGACCGCGCGGCGGATGGTGGCTTCGAGATTGGCCTGATTGTCCGGCGGGATGTCTTTCGGCTCAGCGTCCTGCCACTTGAATTGATAGCGCATGCCGCCGCAGGAAATGACGGGCATCTGCAATTCGGTGCGGCCAAAGCGGCGATATTTCATCGGCGGCAGCATCGCAAAACTGAAGATGTCCCGCAACCGGGTTAAACCGGGTCAATCTCGAATTGTCGCCAATCCGTGATTGTGCCCAGGCGTGGAGTGGGCAGTTGCGCAAGGCAAGCGCGGATGGGCCGGATTTTCGGAATGTTTTGGAACCGTACTTGACAATCCGTGACGGGAGTTGAAAGTCAAAAGCATCCACGCCGCCGCGTTATGAGAACAAGTGCTCTCCCTCTGGCGTTGTCGTCCTTGCTGACGATGACGGTTTCGGCGATTCCGCTCTACGAACCGTTTAACTATGATAATTCCAGCAACACGAATCTGATCGGACGGGTCAGCGGGGATTCCATCAACTGGCATCAGGCCGGGCCGAATGAGAATCTGACCAACCAGCCCGCGATCATTTCCGGCAGCTTGAATTATCCCGGCCGGCCGCCGGGCCGGGGCAACAAAGTGTTGTTCGGCAAGACCGGCACGAGCGCCCGGTTTTCGCTGGGGCCCACCAGCGGAGCGCAGCAACTCAATACGGCGCTGACCGGAACGTTGTTTTACTCCTTTCTGTTTCGAATCGCGGACGCTTCCGCCCTGAATGCCACCGGTTTTTTCTGGGCCGGCTTCAACAACACTCCCGGCTCGCAAACCACCACGCCCTCCGTCGTCGGCGCCCGGCTGGTGACCAAGGCCGATACGAACAGCCCCGGGAATTATTTCCTGGGCCTCGACAAAAACAGTGGCAACGTGAACCTGTTCCAGTTTGCGACGAACAGTTTCACGACGAACGACGTGGTCTTTGTGGTGGTCGGCTACACCTGGGTCGCGGACACGGGCGGCCCGGCCAACGATTATGCCCGCATGTGGGTCAATCCGGATCCACTCACCTGGGGGTCCAATGTGCCGCCGGACGCCACGGTCACGAGTCTTGATGGCGGCGATCAGGGTAATTTCCGGAGCTTCGTCCTGTTCAACCGGACTCCCGACTCCGCTGGAACCAACATGCCCAAAGTGGAACTGGACGATTTGCTGATCGCCAACAACTGGGCCGACGTGACTCCGCGCACCAACGACATGCTGGTCATTCCGCCCAAGAATCAGACCGTCGTAGTCGGCAATTCGGTTATATTCGACACCCGCGCACAACTGGCCGACAGCATCCAATGGCAGTCTCAGGGGACGAACATCGCTGGCGCGACCAACAACGTGCTGATCATCACCAACGCCCAACCTGCCGATGCGGGCACTTACAGCGTAGTGTACAGCAATCTCGCGGGCGCCGTTGTCAGCAATGCCACGTTGACCGTCGTGGGTGGCGGCGGATATCGAACGTACTCACTGCTGTGGAGTCTGACGCCGGGTGACCGCCCGTACGTGACCGTTGGTCCCAGCGAAGAGCCGCGGCAGAAATATCTTGCTTACTCGGCGGTTTCCAATCAGGTGCTCGTGGTGAGCATGACGAACGCCGCGGCGGGCACAACCACGCCGGGGATTTATGTTCTCGACGGCACCAGCGGCGCTGATTTGCATCAACTCAATACGGACGCCAGCGTCATCAACGAAGGCGGCGTTCTGCTTAGTTCAGTGGACGTGGCCGGGGACGGCACGGTTTACGCCTCCAATGTCTCGGACGCGAACAGCAGCAGTTCAAAGTTCAAAATCTATCGTTGGGCCAGTTCGGACAGCAGCACAGCACCCGAACGGATTTTCGGACCGCAGGAGCCGGCCTTTTCCCCCACGCAGCATCGCTGGGGCGACGTGATGGCAGTCCGGGGCAGCGGCCCAAATACTGAAATCGCTCTGGATGAGAACACGGCGATTTACGCGACCGTCATCAAGAGCAATGAAAGCTTTGGGCCGTTCTGGTCGCACGCCATCTTTCAAACCAAACCCCGCCCGTCGCTGGGGCGCAGCATTCAGTTCGGTCAAGGGGACTCCATCTGGCAGAAGGCCCGAACCGTTCAATACGCCGGAGGCGGGCCGCTGCAGGACTGGAGTTATTCCTTGGATCCGGGCGGTTTCCCGACGTTCGACACCACGCTGGTCACAAACCTCGACGTGTTCCCATCCACTTTGGGACCAGTAGCGATTGACTTCACCCGAAGACTCCTGGCGGGAATTGATTTCGCGCCCGTTGCCGGCGTACCGGACGCCGTGGCGTTGTATGACCTTTCCGATCTTGCGAATCCGGTTCTGATCGCCCGCCACAACTTTCCGGTCAATCACCAGGCCAACAACAATTCGTACGGCCGGGTCGTCATTTCGGGCGACCGGATTTATGCATTGAATGCGAACAACGGTGTGCTGGCCTTGGAGATAGCTGCGATCAAGCCCTCCCTGACCATTGTTCCATCCGGCGGCAACGTCATCATTTCGTGGACGACCAACGCCGCGGGATACACGCTTCAGTCAACACCGGCAGTCGTTCCGCCGATCACCTGGACAGACATTGGGATGGGCGCGATCGTGGGCGATAGTTATGTGGTAACAAACGGCACTTCAACCAGTCCACTCTTCTTCCGCTTGAAGAAATAATCGTCGCGCGG
>CAZNOE010000027.1:4163-9219 GCA_964574525.1 uncultured Bifidobacteriaceae bacterium | reverse complement strand
ACTGCCGTGCCGACTCAAGGCGCAATCGGGTACGTCGAGGGATAGTCCTGCGATTTGAAAATGGTATCCCGCCACCGTTTGGCTGGTGTCCATGAGGAATGACCGTCGGCAAAAACCGCGTTCCCTCCGTCCTTGCCGTGACCGTCCCAACGATTGGGAGAGTTTTCATAGGGCCAGCCTTCGGCCGAGTGTGGCTCCATCATGTCGAAAATGAGAATCACCGCGGACGATCCGCCGGCTAGCGAGCCGGCTTGCGTGTAGAGTGTCGAGTTTTTCCAGGAGTAACTCGCGACGCTTTTCTGGGTCCGGCGTGGATAAGGATCGGTCGGGGGCGTGCCAGGTTGCCAGCAGCCAAAGACTTCGTAGCTGTGGCCATTGGTGGCTTGGTTGCTTGTGGCCCGGTCGGACAAATCGTTCAAAATGCGGACCACTTGTGCGCTGCCGGACGGATAATTTATGTACGACCATTTGTTGGGATCAACCCGATTCCGCGTGCTCGGACAACAGAACGTGTTCACATTGGCGATGTAGGTTTGAGACACAGGGGCGAGACCATAGAGCCAGTTCATGTCGTCATCCGCCTGCTGGGCATTGGGCGTCGTGGCCAAGGTTCCCGTCAAGCGGCCTTGCGAATCATCATCTGCGTACATCTGGCTGCCCAAGCCCATCTGCCGGCAATTGTTGAGGCAGGAAATACGTTTGGTTTTTTCCTTGGCTCTCGCCAGAGCCGGCAGGAGCAGCGCGGCAAGAATCGCGATGATCGCGATTACCACCAGCAACTCAATCAGCGTGAAAGCGCGCGCATGAAGTTTCAATAATCTCATAGATTCGTTTTGGCGATTCAATGTGACTCAATCACCCCGTTTGAATCCCGTCAACAGATTTGTTGCGAAGGCAAGGCTCAGCGTATGAGGCGGCGGGCGCGGAGCTGAAGGAGCCCATGGATTATGCGGTTTTGGGCCGTTTTTGTGTTCATAAAAAAACCATTGACAGAATTAAGCCGTGGGCAAAGAGTCAATTTGAACTCAAGCCGCTCTGCCAAAGTTATGAAATACATACCTTGTCGTTTGTTGCTTTCCTTCGTTTTGTTCAGCCTTTCGGGCACGCTTCAAGCCCAGAGTAACTTCACCCTCAATCCGCTCACCACCTTCGGCGGTAACGCCGATGGGAGCATCCGCCCCGGCGACCAGCCGTGGGTGAGCGCGCCGAATGGTGTCGGGACACAGCCGGGCGATCTGCCGGGAGCGACAAATGGTTTTAACCAACGGGGCATTTCGTACGATCCGGTCTCCAGGTCTCTGGTTTACGTGGACACGCATTCCGGCTCCGGTGGTTCCGGCACCATCGTTCCCAATGCCGGGATTTACATTCTCGACAGCACGAACGGCACTGTCATCACCACTCTCAACACGAATGGGATTGCCGGCGGCGCTTACACTCATGTGGGGGCTGTGGTTGCGGATGACGGCGTGGTCTATGTCTGCAACCAGGTCACGGTCAGTACGAACATCAGCACGCCATTCAGGATTTATCGGTGGAACAGCGTGAGTTCGGTTGATCCGCCGGTCGTGGCTTTCTCGGGCAACCTGTCGCCCGCACAACGCTATGGCGAGAGCATTGACATTCGCGGCTCGGGCGCGGGCACCGAGATCATCATTGGTTCGATGCCCGGCACGACGGCCACAAACGTCGTCATCTTTACCACGGCCGACGGGACAAACTTCACCGCCAACGTGATTGGCTGCACCAACGTTCTCTCGGCGAATTTCAACGACGGGATTGCCTTCGGGACGAACAATACGTTTTGGGCCAAGCGTATTGGCGCGCCGTTGCTTTACCTGAGTTATGATCTCGCGGCGAAGACGGCCCAAACGTTGGCGGTGTTCAACGCCACCAATATGCCGGGGTTCCTCAATTTGGGCGCTCTCGCCGTGGACAACGTCAACCATCTGCTGGCCGCCATGGAGCAAGTGGGCGGCTCGGTGACGAGCGGACCGGAACGCATCTGGCTCTTTGACATTTCCAACCCAACCAAGGCGCCTGTGGCCCTGAACTTCAGGGATTACGCCCCGAACAACCAGAACGCGACGGCGCCGCTCGGCTATCTGGATTTTGGCGGTGGCCGGCTCTTTGCCAACAACGTGAACAACGGGCTGTTGGCAAGCACTGTGGATTTGGTGGCGACTCCGCTTCCGATCATTCTCCGAGATTTGCCCGCCACCAATCGCGTGGCGGTGGGCCAGACGGCGCACTTTGAGGTACAGGCTTATCCCAACATCACCAGTTACCAATGGCGCACCAACAGCGTTGATGTCACCGGCGCGACGAATTTCTTCCTGGACGTGCCGAACGTGCAGACCAATGACTCCGGTCGCGTCTATAGCGTCGTCATCACCAATCCGGCGGGTTCAACCAACAGCGCCAATTCGGTGCTTGCGGTCGTCAATCCCGCCGACCTGTTTCATCTGCGTCTGCTTTGGAGCTTTGCCGCCAACCAGACGAATTATTTTACCAACCCCGCGGGCGCCGGCGTGCCCGACGAACGCAGTCTCGCTTACAACGCGCTCTCCAATCAATTGCTGGTCGTCCGACGGACCGGCGTCAACGTCAGCATCTTCGTGGTTGATCCTGATACCGGCCAGTTCCTCTATACCATGAACACCAACGGTCTTTTTCTCACGTCAGGCGCCACGGGCGTTAACATACCCTTGCTGTACATCTGCGTCGCTGCCGATGGGGCGGTTTACGCCTGCAATAGCTGTCTGAATACCGATGCGCAGGTGGCAAACTTCAAGATTTATCGCTGGGCCGATTCCAGCACCAACTCATATCCTACGAATATCTGGACGGGCAATCCGGCGCCCCAAGTGACAACCGCCGCCTTTCGCTGGGGTGATACGATGGACGTTCGCGGTTCGGGGGCAAACACTCAGATTATTCTCGATAACCAGGAAAATGCCGCTTTTCGTTTCGTCTCGGTTTTGAGGCCGAGCGGGTCCGACTTGAATCAGACGTGGACCGCAAAGGGATTTGTGCTTCAGAACAACCAAGGAGGAGCAACCATTGGCCGGAGCCTCCAGTTCGGCGTTGGCGACACCTTTTGGCAAAAACGTTACCAGGTTGCCGGCGCGCCCTTGGTGCAATCGAGCTTTGCCATCAACGATCCCGATCCAGTGCTGGCGCCTGTCGTTCTTTCGGCCACCGGACTCCCGCTTTTCACCAACGGCGCGGTGGGGATCCAATTCGGATTGAATCTTGCCGCCGCCGTCAGCTTCTCTGCGGCGCTGGCTTCAGCGGGCACGACACCTGACACGTTGGATCTCTATGATCTTTCAGTTCCACAGACGCCGGTCGCTTTGAACCGTTACAATTTCCCGGTAAACCATCTTCAAAACAACAACGCCGTTGCCGAGGTGATTTTTGGCACGAATTCCGTGTCGGGAACCAACTACGTCTTTGCCCTTGACGCCAACAACGGCATCATGGGCCTTACGCTCTCCAGCGGCCCGGTGCCACCGCCGACGATCCTCTCCCAACCCAAGAACCAACGTGTAGTCCAAGGTGTGGCTTTCTCCCTCGGCGTGGTCTTGGATTCCCGGGCCGACGTGCAATGGCAGAAACAAGGCGGCGCTGGATTTACGAATCTGGTCGCCGCGACCAACACGACCTATACGGTCAACAATTCCCTGGCAAGCGACTCGGGCAATTATCGGGTCATTGCCGCCAACTCCTCCGGTTCGGTGACGAGCACGGTCGCCAGCTTGCTAGTCAGCTTGCCACAAGATAACTACAGCCTCTCACAAATCTGGACGGCAACTCCACCGGGACAGGGCTATGTTTCCACTGACGGTGGCCCCAATACACCGAAAGAGCGATCCATTGCCTACAATGCGCTTTCCAATCAATTGCTGATCGTTCGAGGTGTTGTTCAGGGCAATCCGAGCACTTACGTTCCTGAAGTTCACGTGGTGGACGCGAACACGGGAACGGAGCTTTATACCCTCAATGTCAGCGGCGTTTTCATAGGCACCGAATCGGAACTGGCCGGCTCAAATCCGCTGAACCTGACCAGTATTGCCGCCGCCGAGGACGGAAACATCTATGCTTGCAATGAAGTCCCGAACGGCGGCGGCGGACTGATTCATTCCGACAGCAAGCTTTTCCGCGTTTATCGTTGGACCAATTCCGCGCCCACTACCCCGGCCGTCCAGATCTTCGTCGGCGATCCGGCGGGGCAAACCAACATCAACCTGCGTTGGGGCGACGTGATGACGGTGCGCGGCTCCGGCACCAATACAGAAATCCTGTTCGACGACCAGGCCGTTGGAAGTTTTGCCGGCATGCTCAAGCCGGCCGATGACACTCTGAACTCCTTCACGAATTATCCACTGAACATCACCACTGGTGGCGGCTCGATCGGTCGTAGCATTCAATTCCAGACGGGCACGAATTTTTGGCAAAAGCGCAAGGGCCAGGGCTTGGTCCTGACGGGCTTCAACACCAACACGCAGACCGGTGTCCAGGTAGTCAAATATGATAACTTCACGTTGACCTTGGGTGGCGTGGCCGTTGACCCGATTCGAAATCTCGCCATCGGCGTGGATTTTGTAGGAAACGCAACCGCCACGCCCGACGCCGTGGCACTCTATGAGATTTCTGATCCCAACACGCCGATGTTGATTTCGCGATACAATTTCCCGATCACTCCCCAGGTCGGCAACGTCAACTTTGTCTGCTCTACCGTGATCGGCGGCGGAAAAGTCTTCAGCCTGGATGGCAACAATGGCATTGCGGCCTTCAACATTGTCGCGCCCGCGTCGCCGAGGCCGCCGCTCAATATCGCGCGATCCGGCGCGACCGTGCTTTTGTCCTGGTCAACCAATCACAGTGGCTTCACCCTGCAGGCAAGTCCATCGGTCGCGGTGCCCACCAACTGGACCAATGTCAGCACGGGAACAATCGTCGGTGATCAATACATCGTCACCAACGCCTTGGACACCGCCAGTTTTTTCCGCTTGATCAAGTAGCCAGCGCGACCTGAGCACCCGTTTGCTCT
>CAZNOE010000027.1:0-4063 GCA_964574525.1 uncultured Bifidobacteriaceae bacterium | reverse complement strand
CGGACGACGGGGAGCACGCTCTGCCAGGTGATTCCACGGCTCAACGATCCACCGTGACGACGCAAGTGGTTTCGCGCTCGCTTTTATGGTTTGCAGAACCGTTGAATGTGGCCAACAATAGGCGGTGTGATCGCGCGGCGCTACAGTTGCAATTCGAGAACATGCCGTAGGATTTTGCGACGGCCGGGACGCCCATGAGAAACTGCATTCCCTTCGAGAACCTTCGCAGACCCGCCTCCACTCTCATCGAGTTGCTGGTCGTCATCGCCATCATCGCGATTTTGGCCGCGATGCTTTTGCCCGCCTTGGGCCGCGCCAAGGCCACGGCGATCCAGACCAAGTGCCTGAACAATCTTAAACAAACCAACCTCGCGATGCTGCTGTATTGCGGAGACAATCGCGACCGTGTGCCGGGCAAAGACAGTGTCATCGTTGGCGGCGCCCGGATGGACATCTGGTGGTGGTACAAGGAATTGATCAAACCGTACGCCGGAATCAAGACCGCGACCGCCAATCCTCCGCTGCCCCAAGGCAGCAACGATTGGGTGTTCCAATGCCAAAAGATCGCGGTTGGGCGCCCCGTCCTCAATATCTCATCCCGCATCATCAGAACCCATTGCTGGATTATGGGAGCTACGTTTACAACGGCTGCGACAACGGAGGGAACGTCAATCATCTGCTGGGAAATGATCTCAGAGGTATTACCCTGTCGAGTGTCAAACATCCATCGCGCACGTTTCTGACGGGCGAATGGCCCATTCACTGGGGCTATTCCTGGCACAAGAGCCTGACCGGCAATGAAAACGTTCCTTACAACGACGCCATCAATAATATCAGCCAGGTGGACGGCCACGCGAAATACATCAAGCTCTACTACAACCCGGCGTTGGGCATGTACCCCTTCGCTTATTTCACCAAGGACATTCCGGGAAAGTACGACTACCAGTTTGCGCCTGATTGATCCGCGTTGTGTATGAGCCGTTCTCCCTCGCGCAAGACTGCTTTCCTGCTGTGCGTTCTTGCGTTGGCCTTGGCTTCGTGCAAGCCGAAGGAAACCCGCGTTCTGTTGCAGCCCAGCCAGGCGCTCGGCGTCGTGCTGGCGGAACAAACGGCGCAATTGGCGGGCGCAAAAAAGCGTGTCGCGATCATCACTCCGGATGCGAATTGGGGACCGGTCTCCACGGCTGAGGAATCCTTTAAGGCCGCCATCCAGAAACAGGGATTCTCGGTCGTGACCGCTAAATCCGCCAACCTCGGCGACCCCATGCGCTCCGGCGAAGTGGGATTGAAAGCGGCTGATTTTTTGGAAGCGCTCGGCAAATCTTCCGGCGCCGGCGCGATTGTTTCGTTCGCCGGTGCGCCGCTATTGAAACCGGGCGATGCGGGTCGAGTTCCCGTTGAGCATCCGCCGGTCTTGGTCGTCAGTACGGCCACGCTCGGAAATCTTCCGGGTGTGCGAGCCGAGCCGATGCAGTTGGGACGCTTGCTGGATGCCAGAGTAATCCAACTCGCCATCGTGGACGGCTCGGAGCCGGCAGCAGCCAAGACGGACGCAACTCACGAACTTTTTGCGCAACATTATCGCATACTCCGGCGGCCCGACTGATGGGCCGCGCGGACTGGCCGGCGAACGTCAAAACTGGCCTTCCTTCTCTTTGAACAACACGTTGAACGTCGTCAGCGAACCGTAGCAGCGCGTGATGTATTGCTGCATCTCGACTTTCTCGCCGTCGGTGAGTTTTTCATGCGCGTTGATCTTCTGTTCGAGCACGCGGAGGTTGTTCCGGACCATCACGACCTTGTGGAAGAAGGTTTCGAGCGGGACTTCCTTTGTCTGCAACGCGGGATCAGCCGGGTGCATGACCAGCTTGCCGTTGTGCCAGCGAACGCCGAGTTGCTCGATGACCGCATCCGGCTTTCCCAGGCCGAGTTTGTCTAGCGCCGAATCCAGCGTCTCCTCCACGAAAAGTTTTAGCGGAACGTCCAGACCGCTGACAGCGGCCCGCGGCTCGGCCGGCTCCAAGCCGGCGGCGTCCGGCGCGACAGTGCGTTTGCCCTCGGTGAACAGGATATCAGCCGTGGTTTCGGAAATCGTTTTGACTGTGCCCAGCCCGTATTGGGGATGGCGGACACTCATGCCGACATGGAGCGACTCGATTTTCATGGTGCAAATTTAATCGCGGAGGATTGGGATTGAAATGGTTTTTTGTCTGCATTACCACGGATTCATGAGTAGCGTTGACCTTCCCCCCGCCAACCGCACAATTCCGGCATGGCCAATTTGCCCAATCTGCTGAGTTGCGCGCGACTCTTGCTCGTGCCGGTTCTGTTGACCCTGGCCTGGAAGGGCAATTCCAAGGTTTTCTTTTTTTGCCTGGTCGCTTCGATTCTCACGGACACTGCCGACGGTTTTTTTGCGCGCCGCCTCAACCAAATCACTGACCTCGGCGCCAAGCTTGATAGTTGGGCCGATTTGGCGACGTCGCTCTCGCTGCCGTTATCAGGTTGGTGGTTGCGACCCGATGTCGTGCGCCAGGAAGCGCCATTTCTGACCAGCGGGATTGTCTTTTATCTCGCCGCCATCGCAGCCGGTTTCCTGAAATTCAGATGTTTGACCAGTTACCACACTTGGGGAGGAAAGCTCACTTCGGTCCTGGTCAGCCTGGCGGTGATCGTGTTCTTCGCGAACGGCCCCGGCTGGCCGTTCCGAATCGCCATGCCGATGGTCATCCTCTCCTGTCTCGAGGAAATCGCCATCACCCTTGTGCTGCCGTCGTGGCGAGCCAACGTGCCATCCCTCTGGCATGCGCTGCAAATCAGACGGCAATTGGCACGAAGGTAGAGAATACCTTTGCCACCTCGCTTCCTTCGGCTGCGGCTGCGAAGGTGTGTCCGCGGCGAACACTTTGGCGGCGCGCTCAAGAGCGTGACAACGCGCGACGCACATTGTCGCCGCAGATTGCCCGACTCTGCTCGTTGCTTAGCGCTGATTCCTTTAATTTCAGCAATGCCGACTCGTAATAAAAAAACGGTGCATGCGAACCAAACACAACGCAGCTCTCCGGAATTTGATTCAGCAGGTTCGCAATGCCGCCCACTCCTTCGAGAGTTGCGATGTCGAACCACACGTTTCCAGTGTCCGCGAGCCTCTTGAGCAAATCGCCTTTCACAACGCGATACCAGTTCAGCAGAACCAGACGCGGGGCACCGGAATTTTTGATGAGCGCGGGCAACGACGACAAATCCACGTCGGGCACGCGCGCCAATGAATGTTGCATCCGCTCGTCTTCCATACTCACGGCAATTTGCACAATCAACTCGCTCGCGCGCGCGAGGTGCAGCAAACGCGCGAACACTGGCTCGTCAAGTTTGTAGCCGTGATAATTCGGATGCAGGCGAATGCCGGGCATTTTGTGTTGCTCGTGACAGCGGCCTAAATCGCCCTCCCAATCCGGCAGCATCGGATTCACCGAGCCGAACGGCACCAGCAGCCCACGTCCATGCTGGCGACATTCCTCAGCGAGCCACGCGTTTGCCCCAGCGATGTCTTTGTGCAGCAACCCGCCGAAGCTGCCAACCCACGCCTGCGTGACCCCATGCCGGCGCAACTTCGCAACGAGCGTGGGCGTGTCATCGTCCGGCAATCGTCGAAATGGCCAGCGGCCGAGCGTAATGTTGGTGTCTATGAGTCCGCCGGACAGCGGCTTCAGTTTCAAAGATGATTCATTCGCTCGCATCTCCGTAAGAGCGACTTTTCCTGCCGTCGCCAGCGCTGCGATCACGGTCGTCTTTAGGAAGACGCGGCGACTGAACCCACCCCCAACCCCTCCAAAGGAGGGGAGCAGCGTCTCGCGCGTGCTTGCCGAGTTCCCCTCCTGGGAGGGGTCAGAGGTGGGTTCGCTTGTCCTGCGAGCGTTCACCCTTTCCCACCTTTCTGCTTCAAAATCGGCGTCAGCAGCCGCTTCAGGTTCTCGCTGAGAATTAATTTCTTCGCCGACTCGGGAATATCCGCACCAAAAACTTTCGCCAGTTGCGACGCGAAGCTGCGCCCGCCAGCGTCGCT
>CAZNOE010000026.1:0-20368 GCA_964574525.1 uncultured Bifidobacteriaceae bacterium | reverse complement strand
GAGCGCGCCCGCCCCGGGCGCAGTGGGTCGCGCCCTCGCGACCCACGCTTGGCGCGCGAAAGCCAGCCTCGATTTGATGCGTTCCGTTGCGCCCGGGTTCGGCGCGAGGGCGCGCCGAACAGCAGCCGAGGCGGCTGCGCTCCCCAATAGATTTGCTGCATCATTCCGGATTCGATCGTTGATCGCGTTGACGCTGACGATCTGTCTTTGTCATTTCGCTCAAGCCGAGGACGCGCAGTGGCTCACCTACAAGGGCGGCAACGGCCCGGGCAAAGGGAAGCGCATCGTGTTCGTCACCGGCGACGAGGAGTATCGCTCGGAGGAATCCATGCCGGCGATGGCCAAGCTGCTTGCCCAGCGGCATGGGTTTCAATGCACGGTGCTGTTCTCGATCAATCGCGAAACGGGCGAGATTGATCCCAAGGTGGCCGACAATATCCCCGGCCTCGACGCGCTGAAAGATGCCGACCTCATGGTGGTCTTCACGCGGTTCAGGCATTTGCCGGAAGATCAAATGACGAAGTTCGTGGACTACGTGAACTCCGGGCGACCGGTCATCGGCATCCGCACGGCGACGCACGCGTTCGATTACGACAAGTTTCAAAAGGAAAAGTTTTCTGAGTGGGCCTGGCGCGGGCCGCACCCGGATTTCAAAGGCGGCTTCGGCCGGCAAGTCCTCGGCGAAACATGGATTGATCACTACGGCGGCTATCGCAGCCAAAGCACCTCGGGCATCATTGTTCCGGAGATGAAAGACCATCCGATCTTGCGCGGCATTGATCGCATCTGGGGTTTGTCACACGCTTACAAAGTCACCACGTTGGAGGGCGACAGTCGTCCACTGGTGTTGGGGCAGCCGCTCCGCGGGTTGAAACCGGACGACAAACCCGACGAGCGCAAACCACCCGTTCCCGTCGCGTGGATCAAGACCTTCACAGGCAGCGCCGGCAAAGCGGCGCGCGTCTTCACCACCACGATGGGCTACGGCGATGATTTCAAGGAAGAGGGAGTGCGGCGCCTGTTCGTCAACGCCTGCTATTGGTGCGTCGGCTTGGAGGAAAGAATTCCCGCGAAGTCGGACGTGACGCTGGTCGGCACGTATGCTCCGCGCAAGAGCGACTTCGGCGGCTATCGGCGCGGTGTGACCCCGGCGGACTTGCAGCAAAATCTCAGCACCGACGATCTCGCCGACGTGCCCACCAACGAGAACGAGACCAATTATTATCGCCTCGCCGACGTGCCGATGCCGGGCGACACGGTGATGGAGGCGGGCAGTATGCTCGCGTTGCCCGATGGCCAGCTCGTGGTCGGCACGCGGCGCGGCGAAATTTATTTCGCCACGGGCGCGGACGCCACGCCGCCCGCGCCGCAGTGGAAACTGTTCGCGACCGGACTCACGGAAGTTTTCGGCCTCGCGTGGCGCGAGGGCGTGCTTTACGCGACGCAGCAGGGCGAGATCACGCGCCTGCGCGACACCGATGGCGATGGCCGCGCGGATCGTTTCGAGACGATGAGCGATGCGTGGGCATGGGGCGGCGAACACGAATTCACCTTCGGCTCGACCTTTGACCGCGACGGCGCGATCTGGACGGTGCATTGCCTGACGGGCAGTTATACGTCCGACCGGAAATTTCGCGGCTGGGCGTTGCGCCATTTTCCTGATGGACGCTGGGAGGCGATGTGCAGCGGGTTGCGCAGTCCAGGAGGCGTGGCGTTCAACGCGGCGGGCGATGTCTTCTACACGGAGAATCAAGGACCGTGGAACAGCTTCTGTTCCTTGAAGCCTTTGCGACCGGGCGGTTTCATGGGGCACCCCGCCGGAAATTCATGGTATCGCCTCGCGCCCAACATGGGCGAGCGTCCCGCGGAACCGACCGGCGGCGACAAGGGCCGCCGCGAGTTCGACGTCGAGCGCATCCCGCAACTCGTCATGCCCGCCGTGGTATTTCCGTACAAGAAAATGGGCCAGAGCGCGTCCGCGATCATGCTCGATGTTTCGGGCGGAAAATTCGGCCCATTCGCGGGGCAGTTCTTTGTTGCGGACTACACGTTGAGCCTCGTCATGCGCGCCGACCTGGAAAAAGTGAACGGCGTTTACCAGGGCGCGTGCTTCCCATTTCGCCAGGGATTTGCGACGGGGCTCATCGGCGGCACGCTGACGGAGCGCGGACAGATTTTTGTGGGCGGCAGCAAACGCGGCTGGCCCGTGCGCGGTCTGGCGGAGCAGGCGCTGCAACGTGTGGAGTGGACCGGCAAGCTGCCGTTTGAAATCCAGACGATGCGCGCCCAGCCCGACGGCTTCGAGTTGCATTTCACTTCGCCCGTGGACGCCGCGGCAGCTCGCGACACGGAGAACTACACGCTGGAGACTTTCACGCATCATTTCTATGGCGCGTACGGTGGCCCGGAAATTGAGCTGGCCGAACAACGAATCACTTCGGCCACGGTCAGCGCGGATGGCTTGAGTGTCCGCCTCGTCGTGGACAAACTTGTGCGAGGTCATGTCCACGAATTGCATCTACCCGGACTTCGCGACCGCACCGGCCAACCGTTGCTGCACGACGTCGCGTATTACACACTGAACCAGATTCCGAAACCGTGAATGCCATGATGAGACGCCACCTCGTGATGGTCTTAATTCTTTGCCACTTCGGCGCCGCAGGGGCCGTCAAGCGAGAGGCGTCTCCATCCAGGCCCAACATCATCCTCTGCATGACGGATGATCAGGGCTGGGGCGACGTGAGCTACAATGGACTGAAGAAAATCCGGACGCCGAATCTGGACGCCATGGCGGCAGCGGGGATGCAGTTCAATCGGTTCTACGCGCAGCAAAGCTGCTCGCCGACGCGCGCGAGCGTGCTGACCGGGCGACATCCGAATCGCATGGGCGTGTTCTGGCCGGGGATGCCGCTGCGGAAACAGGAAGTGACGATCGCGCAGTTGCTGAAGCCGGCGGGCTACGCGACCGGGCACTTCGGAAAATGGCACCTCAATGGCGTGGCTGGACCGGGCAAGGTGATTCCGGATTCCGACCCGCTGGCCCCGCGCAACGTCGGTTTCGAGGAGTCGTTCTCGGTCAGCAATTATTTTGAAACCGACTGGACCTTCGGCCGCAACGGCGTGCCGGAGAAGGTGAGCGGCGATGGCTCGGAGGTCATCGTCGGCGAGGCGCTGAAGTTCATCGGCGCTGCGGCGGAAAAGAAGCGACCGTTTCTCGCCGTGATCTGGTTTGGCAGTCCGCACGTCCCGCATCAGCCATTGGCCGAAGACCTGAAAGCCGCGGACGGCTCCGCCTACTACGGCGAACTCATCGCGGTGGATCGCAGCCTGGGCACGTTGCGCGCCGGGCTGCGCAAACTCGGCCTCGCGGACAACACGATGCTGTGGTTCTCCAGCGACAACGGTGGCTGGCTCGATCCCGAGAAACCCGCCGGCCATGGAACGAACGCGGATTTGCGCGGCCGCAAGGGCGACATGTGGGAGGGTGGCATCCGCGTGCCCGGCCTCATCGAGTGGCCGGCGCGAATCAAGCACCCGACAGTGACCGACATCCCCGCCGGGACGGTGGACATTTTCCCCACCATCGTGGATCTGCTGCAGTTGAAGGTTGAGCGTCCCCTGCCGCTCGACGGCATCAGCCTGCTCCCGCTGATTGACGGGCAGATGACGGCGCGACCGCGGCCGATGGGTTTCTGGCAATTCGCGGGAGACCAAAAGAACTTCACTCCGGACTCCGGCCCGTCCGCCTGGAATGACAACCAATACAAGCTCGTGAAGGTTCGGCCCAACCAGTGGGAACTCTACGACGTGGTCGCCGACCGCTCCGAGAAGGAGAACCTCGCCGCTGTGCATCCGGAGGTGGTGAGCCGGATGAAAGCCGGGCTGGAGACCTGGCAGCGGTCCGTGATTCGCAGCTTCAACGGCGAGGACTACGGCGGCAAATGAGCGGCCGCAGACCAACTGACACTCACCTCACGCATGAAACCCATCGTTGCAATCATCTCCTGCTGTTCCCTCGCGCTCGTCATGTCGTTGATGACGGGAGTTCAACTCGTCGCTGCCCCGGCTGATCGGCCGCCGCTGCGCGGGCTGGAAGAAGTAAGCCATGCCCAGGTGGAACTGCGCGGTGGTTTCTGGGGGCCGCGCCTGAAAACGCAGCACGAAGTGACCGTGCCTCACGCGCTGAACTCGTTGGAGAAGAATGGGCACATCACCAACTTTGACAAGGCGGCGGGCAAATTCGACGGCCCGCTCAAAGGGCATCACGCCTTCGACTCGGATTTGCACAAGGCCCTCGAGGGTGCGGCGTATTCCTTGCAACACTTCGACGACCCTCAACTGCGCCAACGGGTGGATGGCATTCTCGATCGCATATTGGCTGCTCAACAGAAGGACGGATTCCTCATCTCGTATTTCATCGTGCAGCAACAGGACCAGCGATGGGAGAACCTGCGCCTGGAACATCAGATGTACAACGCGGGCCACTTCTTCGAGTTGGCCGTCGCGCACAATCAACTGACCGGCGATCCCAAGGTGCTCAACGCCGCGAAGCGGTTCGCTGATCACATTGACGGAATCTTCGGACCGGGCAAACGCTATGACGTGGACGGGCATCAGGAGGTCGAGCTGGCGTTGATCAAACTGTATCGCGCCACCGGCGAGCGCCGTTATTTGGATCTGGCGAAGTTCTTCCTGGATGAACGCGGTTACGCCCACGGCATGGAACGCAAACCATTCGATCCCAAAACCGTGGTCATGCCGGTGAAGCCCGAGGGCACTTTGAGCGCGGAACAACGTCGCGACTTTTTCCGTGCCCGACTGCGCGTCCGCAACGGACGGATGCAAGACCACAAGCCGGTTGTGGAACAGCATGAAGCGGTCGGCCACGCTGTGCGCGCCGGATACATGTATGCCGCAATGGCTGACATCGTTCGCTTCACGGACGCTCCGAGTTACGAGCGGGCGCTCGATGATCTCTGGAGCGACGTGGTGAGCCGCAAGATGTATATCACCGGCGCTATCGGCACGGCCCAGTACGACGACGAGGGATTTGGCGACCCGTATCTGCTGCCCAATGCTTCGGCTTATTGCGAATCCTGCGCTGCGATCGCGCACGTGCTTTGGCAGCACCGGATGAACCTGCTCAAAGGGCAATCCAAATATGCCGACGTGATGGAACTTGCGCTTTACAACGGCGTGCTCTCGGGAATTTCAATTTCCGGCGACAAGTTCTGCTATCAGAATCCGCTGGCGAGCAAAGGCAGCCAGCGCAGCTCGTGGATCGGACTCGCCTGTTGCCCAGCCAACCTCACACGAATCATTCCGCAAGTTGGCGGACTCGCCTACGCCGTCGGCAAACGAGCGGTCTATGTGAACCTTTATGCGGCGGGGGAAGCCTCGCTCAACCTGGACGACGGAGTGACGGTCAAGTTGGTTCAGCAGACCGATTATCCGTGGACTGGTCGCGTGCGGCTGACCGTCACGCCGAGAGAGACAACCGAATTTACTTTATGCCTGCGCATTCCGGGTTGGGCGCTGGGCCATCCCGTTCCCAGCGACCTTTATCGTTTCGGCGACGCGAAAGCCCCGAACGTTGGACTTCAGCTCAATAGCAAGTCGGTTGGACCGAAAACCGGCACAGACGGTTACGTTCATCTGCGACGCCGGTGGAAGGCTGGTGATGTGGTGGAGTTGGACTTGCCGATGCCTGTCCAACGCCTCTACGCTCATGAGAAAGTCCAGGAGGACCAGGGCAAGGTGGCATTGATGCGCGGGCCGCTCGTTTACTGCCTGGAGGCAGTTGACAATCCGGGCGTGGACATCTCTCGCGTGGTTTTGCCGCGGGAATCAAACTTGCGCGCGGAGCATCGCGCGGGATTGCTCGGGGGCCTGACCGTGCTCGAGGGCAAAGGCCAGGACGACCAACAAAACGCGATCAGCCTGAGGGCCGTGCCGTACTACGCCTGGCAAAACCGGGAAAAAGGCGCGATGACCGTCTGGATTCAGCAGACTGCCAAACCGTGAGAACTTCTCCACAGCAAGATCGCAGCAATGGAATCTGGAAAATGAAACGCACTTGGCTTGTCCTGGCGATCCTTTTGCCGTTGCCGCTGAATGTGCTTGTTGCTGCCGATGCGCCGCGACCGAACATTCTGCTCATCCTGGCGGATGACCTGGGTTATTCCGATGCCGCTTGCTACGGTGGGGAGATCGCCACGCCGAATCTTGACGCTCTCGCCAAAGGTGGTCTGCGATTCACGCAATTCTACAACACCGCGCGCTGCTGGCCTTCGCGGGCGGCGATTCTCACCGGTTACTACGCGCAGCAAGTGCGGCGTGACACCGTGCCCGGTGTGAGGAGCGGGAATTCTGGCACGCGACCGCCTTGGGCGAAGTTGTTGCCGGAAATGTTGCGACCGCTCGGCTATCGTTCGTATCACTCCGGCAAGTGGCATGTGGACGGGAAACCGTTGCAGAATGGATTCGACCACTCCTACAGCCTTAATGACCACGACCACTATTTCGGCCCGCGATTCCACACCGAGGACGATGTTCCGCTCCCGGCGGTGGCGACGAACAGCGGCTACTATTCAAGCACCGCCATCGCCGATCATGCCATCAAGTGTCTCAAGGAACACGCGGAGAAACATGGCGCGCAGCCGTTCTTTCAATATCTCGCTTTCACCGCGCCGCACTTCCCGGTGCAAGCCCCGGCGGACGACATCGCGCGCTATCGTGATCGCTATATCAGCGGCTGGGACGCAATGCGCGAGGAGCGTTGGCAGCGCATGCACGCGATGGGCATCGGTGGCAGCGCGCTCTCGGCCATTGAACGCGAGGTCGGTCCGCCTTATGCCTTTCCCGAGGCCATTGCGAAACTCGGGCCAAACGAAGTGATCCGTCCGCTCCTTTGGATCGGGTTGAACCCAGCGCAACGAAAGTTTCAGGCCGACAAAATGTCCATTCACGCCGCCATGGTGGATCGGATGGATCGCGAGATTGGCCGGGTGCTCGCGCAGATTCGCGCGATGGGTGCGATGGAAAACACGCTCGTCCTTTTCATGTCCGACAACGGCGCGAGCGCCGAAATGATGGTGCGCGGCGACGGTCATGATCCTGAAGCTTCACCCGGCAGCGCCGCCACGTTCCTCAGCATCGGGCCGGGTTGGTCAAGCCTGGCGAACACACCGTTTCGTCGCCACAAGACATGGGTTCACGAAGGCGGCATTTCGACACCGCTCATCGTCAATTGGCCGCGTGGGATAGCTGCGCAGGGAGAACTTCGCCACACGCCAACACATCTCATTGACCTCGTGCCGACGATCCTTGATTTGGCCGGTGGCAAACGTCCTGAAACTTTGGATGGCCAGCCCGTGCCGCCCGCGCCGGGCAAAAGTCTTGTCCCGCTCTTCGCGAAGGACGGCTTGGTGAAACATGATTCGTTGTGGTGGCTGCACGAAGGCAATCGCGCGTTGCGGGCCGGCGACTGGAAAATTGTTTCTGCCGGAAAGGACGGACCTTGGGAACTCTACGATCTCGGCAATGATCGTTCAGAATCCAAGAACCTTGCAACCTCGATGCCGGAAAAAGTCCGTGAACTCTCAGAACTGTGGAGTCGCCAGTCCGCCGAATACTCCGCGCTGGCCCGCAAAGATATGGCGTCGGCCTATCAGGGGTGGAAACAATCAGGTTCGCTCTACATCTTGTCCACGCCCGAGGGTGCGAACATTCCGGCAACGGCGCCGGTGGAGGATTTCCCGCTGCTGGTGCGTTTGCACAAGGACTTTTTTGATTTCAGCCAGGCACAAGCGAATGGTCAGGACATCCGCTTCTCCACCGCCACTGGCACGCCGTTGCCGTATCAGATCGAAGAGTGGGACTCCACCAATGGAACAGCCAACATCTGGGTGCGGATTCCGACCATCAAGGGCAACGCGCGTCAGGAGATCAAGCTGCATTGGGGCAAGGCGGATGCGGTCAGTGAGTCGAGCGGAGCGGCGGTGTTCAATGAGTCGAACGGTTACCTGAGTGTTTGGCACATGAACGATCCGGTGAAGGATGAGGTCGGCACGCTTCAGTCGAAGAACGTCGGAACGACTGCTACTGCCGGTGTGATTGGGCCGGCCAGGCATCATACGGGCGGGCACGGAATTTTTGGCGGCGACAAAATCACCACCTATCCCACTGGCTTTAGTCCGCACACTTCCGAAGCGTGGTTTCGGGCGGACAAGGCAAATGGCAGAGTCCTCGCCT
Source organism: uncultured Bifidobacteriaceae bacterium (assembly GCA_964574525.1). GTDB lineage: Bacteria > Verrucomicrobiota > Verrucomicrobiia > Limisphaerales > JADLHS01 > WYBW01. Next base: position 12,115 of record CAZNOE010000026.1, on the reverse strand, counting down.
GGGGAAACGAGGAGCGGCAGGGTAAAGTGGTGATGCAGTTTCGCAGTCCGCCTCACATCAGCATGGACTGCTATTTTTCCGACGCGAACGTGAAGGGTGAAAGCGCGCTTCCCATGTCCGAGTGGATTCATGTGGTCCATACCTATCAGAAAGGCGATTCGCGAGTTTATGTGAATGGCGTCCTCGACGGTGTCGCAAAAAATCAGGCGGCGACGTTGGACATCAAGAGTCCGGCACGGCTGTGGATTGGCGGATGGCACAACGATTACGACTTCCTCGGCGACATTGACGAGGTGCGCATTTCCAAAGTCGCGCGCTCGGCGGATTGGGTGAAGCTGCAATATGAAAACCAGAAGCCGCTGCAAACGTTGGTGGGGCTCGTGGTGCAGCCGGGGAATGCGTTCGAAGTTTCGCCGACTCAAGCAACCGTGCTGGAGGGAAAGAGCGCGACGTTCACGGCCGAGGCAGGCGGGGCGCAGAAGGTGTATTGGATTCTCAAGAGCGATGCTCGGGAGACAATCGTGGCTGTGGACTGTTTCCACTACACATTGGACGCAGGTCGCGTGACCGGAGACAAGTCCGCCACGCTTCAATTCAAGGCGATCTACGCGAACGGGATCAAAACGCGGGAAATTCCGATCACGATCAAAGAGGATGTTCAGGAGCCGGTGTTCACGTTGAAGTCACCGGCCAAGTGGGACGGGCGCAGTACGATCGAGGTCGAGACTCAGATTTCAAACTTGAGCGCGATGCAAGCGAAGGGGGCAGGGGAGTTGAACACGACATGGACGGTTTCCGACATCGCCGTGATCAAGGAAATCGCACCGGGAAAACTCATCCTCAAGCACGCGCAGAACAGTGGCAAGATGACCGTGACTGCGACCATGCACAACGGCGGCAAGTCAACGACCTGCTCGACCACAATCGCGGTGACCGAGCCGAAGCGCGACGCTTGGATTGTCCGGACGCCCGCGCAGGACGAGAAACCGGAGGACAATCAGTTCTACGCCCGTGATGACAAGAACGAGGGCACGCTCTTTTACAACGGAAAACTGAAGGAAGCGGCTGATTCAGTGTTTCTCAAAGTCTATGCGGACGGAAAGCATTACCGAAACGAAAGCAGCAAGCTGGCGACAGACAAAGCCTACGCCTTCTCCGTGAAACTCAAGGCGGGCCTCCTTCGCTACACTGTGGAGTTTGGTTTCAAACGCGGCGGGCGAGAGACTTTGCTTCAAACCGTGACCAACGTGATTTGCGGCGATGCCTATCTGATCGAGGGACAATCCAACGCCGTCGCGACGGATTGGGGAAAGGATGAACCGACGTTTCGCAGCGAGTGGATCCGCACGTTTGGCAGCATGTCCGGGAACCCAAGCAGCGTGAAGCTCTGGGGTGACGCAGTGCATCGCAGCCGCGACGGAGAAAAGTTGCAGATCGGTTATTGGGCAATGGAACTCGCCCGCCGCTTGGTCGAAGAGCACAAGATACCCATTTGCATCATTAACGGAGCGGTCGGTGGAACGCGCATTGATCAGCATCAGCGAAATCCAGAAAACCCCGAAGACATGAATACGATCTACGGGCGATTGCTCTGGCGCGTTCGGCAGGCGAAACTCACGCACGGCATCCGTGGTGTGTTCTGGCATCAAGGCGAGAACGACCAGGGCGCGGATGGACCGACGGGTGGCTTTGGTTGGGAGACTTACCGGCAATACTTCTTCGACCTGGCGGCGGCGTGGAAACAGGACTACCCGAACATCCAGCACTACTACATTTTCCAAATCTGGCCGAAGTCGTGCGCGATGGGCATCAACGGTTCGGACAATCGCCTGCGCGAAGTCCAGCGAATCTTGCCGACGGCGTTCTCAACAATGAGCATCATGTCCACCCTCGGCATCGAACCTCCCGGCGGCTGCCACTATCCGCCCGCCGGCTACGCAGAAATTGCCCGTCTGATCTGCCCTCTCGTCGAGCGCGACAACTACGGGAAAGTTTTCACCAATTCCATCACACCGCCCGATTTCAGGCGCGCTTACTTCGCGAGCGACAAGCGAGATGAAATTGTGATGGAGTTCGATCAATCCGTGAAATGGAGCAATGCCCTCACGAACCAGTTTTATCTCGATGGTGAAAGTGGCAAGGTCGCTTCGGGATCCGTATCTGGGAAAATGGTCACCCTCAAACTGACCTCAGCGTTGACCGCACAAAACCTCACCTATCTCGACAGCAAATCGTGGAGTCAAACCAATCTGCTCCGGGGAGAAAACGGAATCGCTGCGTTGACCTTCTGCGAAGTGGCGGTCATGTCCCGCGATCAGCCCTAAGCTAAGGCATCACCCGCCGGTCAGGTCGCCATGTTTTCAATTAATAATATAACTCCTTTGAGGTAGTGGGGTGGGCAGTCTCCATTCAAGAAGCTCACTGACGTCAACGTGCCAACGCTCTCAGCCGTTTTTGTTGAAGAGGCGGATCCCCGCAATTACAACAACGGTACGTGGGTGATGGAAAGTGGCGGCTGGGTGGATCCTTTCGCCATTTTTCATGGTGTAGTCAGCACGATTTCTTTCGTGGACGGCCACGCCGAGGAGCACAAATGGCGTGATGGCAAGACGATCAAGGCGGCTACGGATTCCTCGAACGGAATTAACAGTTTTTATTGGGCGGGCGGCAACAAATTGAATCCGGACTTTGCCTGGATGTGGGACAATTACCGCTTCCAAAGCTGGAGGCCGTTGCCGTAAGTGTGCCGTGTCGCTAACGCGACGAGGCTGACGCTTCGTTGGCGGGCGGCAGAGTGAAGGGGGTGCGGCATTCGCTCCCGAGGGAACTCCGACACGCGCTCAACGCCACCGCTACACATGAAGATGTATCGGGAGATTTTTCCGGTGGGGTTGACTTTTGGGAGAGGACTGGCTCAATTAACGGGAGAACCGGTAAGCGTCGCGGGTATGTTTTTCAGAGCATTGTATTGAAGCGAGAAGTCCGCAATATGTTCACCTCACCTTCAGACAGTTCACCGGGCGGCGCGGCGCGAGCCGGCTTCACACTGATTGAACTTCTGGTGGTCATCGCGATCATCGCCATTCTTGCGGCGATGCTGTTGCCAGCGCTGGCCCGGGCGAAAGAAAAAGCCAAACGCATCAACTGCATGAGCAATTTGAAACAGATGGGCTTGGGGAATTTCATGTATGCGCAGGATAACAACGGGAACCTGGCTGGCTCTTCCAGGAGCTACTATGACGACAATCTGAATTGGATGTATCAAGCCTACGCCAAGAACCCAAATCTTTATGTGTGCCCCAGCACCAGAAACGCGGTGCGGACGAATCTGAATGCGTTCGGCGAGTTGCAGGACCTGGCGGTACTGGCAACAGACAAAAACTCTGCTGGCTACAGCTACGAGAACTTTTCCTGGTGGCGGAATGATCTCGCTCCCGGCGCAGGGGCGGAACAAACGGATGGCACTTCGGGAAAACAGCGCCGCAAGACCGAGGGGCGGGTCGCGTCCAGACCTCACTATTCCAACGAAGGATTGGGCCTAAAGGACCAGATTCCGGGTCCAAGCAGAACCTGGCTCTCTTTGGATGCAGACAACAAATCCAACCCACGGAATCTCATCAATAATTATCCGGACAAGGGAGACAACCACGGTGCGGATGGGGCGAACGCCAATTTCTGCGATGGCCACGCGGAATGGGTCAGGGAAAAAGGCAAGTACTACCTGATTCTTCGCGAGCTTTCGCAAGACGAAGGCTACGGCCTTCCCGTTGGACCGTAAATCCGCTCTCGAATTGATGAAGAGTCCTTTCAGTTGAATTCACAAATTCAGCCCTGGAAAACCAAACAAGATCCTATGAAATGTAAGCTCACACTCAAAAACGCCATTCCCACGCTGGCCGGGGCTGGTTTGCTGGCCCTCACCGCTCCCACGGTTTCTCATGCCGTGCCGTACGCCTCGACCGTAAGCGAGTCTGGGGGAACAGTGACGTTTTACCTGAATGAATCCGCTGACAACGTGAAGGTCGTGTTTTCCGGGCCGAGCAGCACGCTGGAGTTGGGCGCGTTGAACCGGGGTTCGTATAATTTCGCTCGCGGCGGATCCGCATCCTATCAGATTCAAGTGACGAAATCCGCGCCGCCGCTCTGGACGCAAATCAGCGAGGACACAAATGTGTTGGTGCAGTTCTTTGCGCCCATCAGCATCAGCATCAACCGGAACCCGGCCAGCACGAATTTTGGGCGCATTTACGTCCTGGAGGATGGCGGGCAAGTTGGCGGCGGACGACTGACCACCGAAGGCATTTTTGTATTGAACCCTGATATTTCGGACGCCTTCGCGCAGGGGAACAGCGGCCTTCAAGCCGGGTTGGGCGCGCTCACCATTTGGGCGGGGGCGGGAGGCTCGGATCGGTATGATCCGTTCCAGATCGAAGTGGGAGACGATGACTACGTTTATATCAGCGATGCCAACGATCCGCGCGGTGGGTTACTCCGCGCCGTTCCCGATATCAGCAGCGGAGAGATTGTGCTTGAAGGAATCGGAAACACTACTGCGCCAACCATCCACACCGTGCCGTATGGAGTTCACACCAAAGGATCGTTGAGTGCCAGCAATCTGGTCGTTTGGGCCACCGACGGCCAATGGGTGGGCGCGAATAATGGGGTTTTGCGCTGGGACATCGGCGCAGGCCCTTTGCCTTACAACGCGGCGCCCGTACTGGTGGCGCAACCCGGACCTAACGCGAGCGAAAGAGATTCTGATCTGGATGTGGCGCCAGACGGAAATATCTTCGTAGCGGTGGCTTTGGACGGAGGTACCGGTGCCGCGGGCGTTCCGGGGGTCCAGGTTTTCAGTTCCGCCGGGGCATTGCTTTGGTCGTCGGTGATTGGTGGAACGGATGTCTTCACCAACGCCTATTCCCTCGAAGTATCCCCGGATAATACCAAGCTGGCTATCATTCGCCGGGACCGGCAGACGTGGATCGTTGGTTTGACGAATGGCCCCAATGGCCGGATTCCCGATCTTTCCGCCACGAATCTGCTCGCCACTTTTACGGTCGGCTCCGGCAATGGGCGCTGTGTGAACTGGGATTTGGCCGGCAATCTTTATGTGGGCAACCGCTCGACTGAAAGAGTGAGAATTTTCTCGCCGGGCGGCACGACCACGGCCACGACCAGTTCCAGCGGGACATTTGGGATCACGGTGCCCGCAAACACAGTTGCGATCAGCAACTCCGTCACATCAATTTCCGAAAGCAACGCAACGCCGATTGTCTTCACGGTCAATCGTAACGGAAACACCGCGTCGCCTCTTTTCGCTTCTTTCCTGTTCACGGGGACAGCTTCGAATGGCGTGGATCATACGGTGTTTCCAACCTCCATCACCTTCCCCGCGGGCGTTACCACCACCAATATCAACATCACGATCAGCAACGACACGCTCGCCGAGTTTTCAGAAACTCTCACCGTCGCCGTCAACAGCGGGACCAATTATTCCCCCGGCACACCCGCCAGCGCGACGACGACGATTCTGGACGAGGATCCTCCGGAGATTTCCGTGGCGCTCGCGCAGGTTGAGTCAAGGCTGCTGGAAGGCTTCGATGGATCGCGGGTGAGGTTTCAATTGACGCGCAAGGGCCTGCTGACACCCGCGCTCACGGTGAATCTTGGTTATGCGGGAACCGCTTCGCAAGGGGCGGACTTTGCCGGGCCTGCCTCGGTCGCCATCGGTACGAACGAGGTGAACGCGACGTTCAGCATCGCCCCCGTTAATGACCCAAACTATGAAGGCAGCGAAACAGTGATCATCGCGCCGGCAACTGGTACTGGCTACACGGTCGCAGCGAACAGTTCAGCCACCGCGACCCTCATTGATGATGAGGTTCCAGCCGGAACGGTTTTGTTTGCCGATGATTTTGAAACCAACTCCGCGGTGCGTTGGCTCGTCAACTCTGCCGATGGCGGGGCGGACTCAGCAGCCGATTTTGGTTATGACTACAGCCAGCTTTATGTGCCGTCGGCTCCGGGCGGGAGCAGCACGAAGGGGTTACGGTTCCGGCTCAACGAAGCCTCCGGCGCGCTGAATGCCGTCAGCGCGTCGCCTCTGGGCCTGAATCTGCCGGGCGACTACCGCCTGCGGTTCAACATGTGGATCAACTACAACGGCCCTATGTTCGACGGCGGATCGGGTTCAACCATGCACCTCACCGCCGGCGTGGGCACCTTGCCGGATCACGCAAATCTGGCCACCAGCGCCGTATCAGATGGGATCTGGTTCGGAGCAAGCGGCGACGGCGGCTCAACGCTGGCCGTGGGCGACGTGGATGCTTACGCTGCCACCACATTGTTCAACGACGACTCCGGAGTTTATGCGGCGGGGACCGGTGCTGCCAATGGTGGCATCAGAAGAACAACCCACCCGTACTATGCGCTTTGGGGAAATATTCCGGCGCCTGCGGCGCAACTCGCGAATTACCCAAGCCAGACCGGCACAAGCGGCTCTGGGAACCTGGGCGTTTCCTGGCACACCATCGTCATCACCAAAGCGACCAACGCAGTTACCTGGGTCATTGACGGTATCCGTATCGCCACCGTGCCCGCCGACAGTACTCCCTTGTCCACGAATGTATTCGTCGGTTTTCAAGACCTCTTCCCGGGCCTGTCAGGTACTCCTGCGATGAGCTTTGTGCTGGTTGACAACCTCCGCGTGGAAACCTATCTCTCCGGGCCCATCATCGTCACCGACATCAAGATTGTGGGCAGCAACGTCGAAATCACCTTCACAGGGCCGGCGGAAGTTTCAGCTTCAGCCTTCAAACTCCAAAGCGCAGCAACGGTCGGGGGGGCCTATTCGGATGATAACAGCGCGGTCGTCACGCCCTTGGGGTCGGGAACGTTCAAAGCAACTACCGCTCCAGGCGCAAATCACTTTTATCGCATCAAGCTGTAGGCGTCGTTGCGTTTCGCGTCTGGATCAACAGCGACTGCGAGGGCGGTCGCCGTTTTTCATTCCCGGTTTCAGAGAAACAGGTATTGGCCTGTCAACGAATCCTTCTCAAACGTGAATCGACGTTTCTCCCGCAGCTTTCGCTTCGGGGTGTTCGTCCAACACCAGGACGCCGTGCGGCGGGAGGTCGTAATTGCCGGAGAACGTGCTGCCCGTGAGAAAATCGTGCATCGGTTTGTAAAACTGGATGCGCACCGGCGAATTCTGATGATTGAGGAGGAAAAAGACCTTCGTGCCTTCTTTCTGGCGCAGGCTGACTTCCACGGTGTCGGGCACCTTGAGCAGCGGATGGAGGTTGCACATCTGCCGCAGCCAGGTGACGAGATCGTAATAAAAATGCTGGTGGCTCAGCGTGCCGATATAAATCGCCTTGCCGAGGCCGAACGTGTTCATCGTCATTGCCGGCGTGCCGGAGTAAAAGTCCTTCGCATACGTCGCGAGAATCTGGCAACCGTTCGGCTCGATGATGTCACACCACAAACGCGCCGGATGCATGTGACTGGTCGGAAATGCGCCTTTGAAAGTAAGATGGTTTTCCTCGCCGGGCGGCAGCGGGTCGAATTCGGTGACTTCCAAACCGAACAAGTCGGTGAGGTCGTGCGGATAACCGGTGTCGGGGGCGATTTGGTGCTCGTCCACCAGTCCCGTGTTAAAGGTGCCGACCAACGTGCCGCCGTTCTGGACATAGAGTTTGAGCCGATCGGCTTCTCCCCCGGCCATCAGGTGCAACGACGGCGCAAAGACCAGGCGGTATTTCGAGAGGTCTTCGGTGGGCCGCGCAAAATCAATGGAGATGTTGCGATCGTGCAGCGCGGTGTAGATGAGTTGAATGTGGTCGCGCAGATTGAAAAACTTGTTGGGCTGCATCGGTTGCTGCAACGCCCAGTCGTTATCGTGGCTGTATAGAATGCACGCCTCAGCGACGACTTTTGTTCCTTTGATCACGGGCGCGAGCAGTTTGAGTTCCTCGCCGATCTGGCTGATCTCCCTGTAAACACGGTTGTTTTGGTGAAGATGATGCGGGAGCACGGCACCGTAAAACTTTTCGTTGCCGATGCGAGGCTGCCGCCAGTGATAATACAGCACGCCGCTCGCCCCGCGCGAAATGAGTTGATAGGTAAATAAACGCACGATGCCCGGACGCACGAGCGAGTTCACATCCTGCCAATTTACCTGGCCGGCTTTTTGTTCGATCACCCAGAAGCCGTAATCGCCATCCGGCGTGCGCACGTCGGTTTTCTTGAGCGAGCGCAAGATGTCAATTTCGGATGCCAGCTCGGCGGCCTTGGCCTTGATGGCGGCGTTGCTCTCAACCGAGACAAAGTCCACGACTTGCGCCATGTCGAAGTGGTCAAAGCGGCGTTGCAGCGCGCGGAGGTTTGTCGTCAGCGGATGCCGCGGGCACAACTCGCGCAGTACCTCCGCCTGCATTCTGATGAACTGCACGATGGTGTCGCTGCAAAAGCGATTCCAATCCAGCAGCAGCGCGGGATTGTGCATCGTCGGCGCGAGCTTGGGCATCGGCACCTGGTCCCAGGAAGAAACGATCTGCCCCCAATAGCGCAAACCGAGTTGCTCGTTCAGCCGTTCGATGGTTTCGTACTTTGCCTCCAGCCACATCTGCCATTCGTGCCGCGCTTCTTCGTTGAAAGAGAATTCGGTTTGATGCCCGCCAATGCCGCTGTCAATCTGCCACGCGACCACTTGTTTATGATCTCCCAACGCCTTGGCCATCGCGGTGACGACCTTCTTCGCGTAATCCCAAAACACATCGCTGGCCAGGCACACGGCGCGGCGCGTGCCTTCATACCGGGTGACGCCGCGCTCGTCCACCGGAAGGATTTCTGGATGCTTGCGGGCGAGCCAGATCGGCGGGGCGGCAGTCGGCGTGCCGAGGACCACCTTGATGTCCCGCTTTGCCATGAGGTCCATGACGCGGCGCAACCAGGCGAAATCGTATTTCCCCTCCTCGCGTTCGCAAAGTCCCCAGGAGTACTCGCCGATGCGGACGATGTTGATGCCCGCCTTGGCCATCAAGTCGGCGTCTTTTGCCCACGCGGCTTCGGGATTGTCAGAACTTCCCGCGTAAGGATAGACCCACTGTTCCGGGTAGTAATCAACGCCGAAAAACATAGCTTTGGTTCGCTGGCGGTCTCTTTCCAAACTCTAAGCGCAGTTCGCCGGCTCCTGCAATGGAAAACTCGAAATAGAAAATCGAGCCGGAGTTTCCCAATTTCGGCCAACTGATTCACTCGTCTGAATCTCCGGCGCGCAACTTTGGCTGGACAGGGAAATTCTCGGGGCGCAACCTGCAATTGGTGAAAACGAATGATTGGAAGCCAGCAGTCTGACTATTATTTACGACAGGTAACGTATGGAACACCTATCACCTAAATTAAGTTGTCCAAGTTGCAAGGGAACGCGATTGGTCGCCGGCACATTCTGGGAGAAGCAATTTCGAAATTTCGCGCCGAAAGGCAAGATGATGGTCTTGGGCTATTCGCCACTGTGTTTTGTCTGTCGGGACTGCGGCTACCTCGGAATCTGTTTGAGTGAGAAGGAGCGGTCGGAACTGGACACAAAAGTCAGCGAATCCTGACTTGTCATCAAGTCTCGCGCAAATATCCCGACACTGTTGGGCCTACCCCAATTTCACCCGCAGGGCTTCCGCGATCCTAATAAAAGCTTCTCCGGCTGGTTTGTCTGGTGATGACACGACGATGGGAATTCCGCGGTCGCCGCCTTCGCGGATTTCTGTGAAGATCGGCACCTCGCCCAAAAACGTCCTTTTCTGTCGCTCGGCTTCCGCGCGCCCGCCACCGTGGCCGAAAATTTCGACGCGCTCGCCGTTGGGTGTCGTGAAGTAGCTCATGTTTTCGACGATGCCGAGAATCGGCACGTTGACCTTCTCGAACATCGCGATGCCTTTGCGCACGACCCCGAGAGACGCTTCCTGCGGTGTGGTCACTATCACTCCGCCGTCCAGCGGCACGGTCTGGCAGAGCGAAAGTTGCGCGTCGCCGGTGCCCGGCGGCAAATCCACCAGCAGAAAATCCAGTTCGCCCCATTCCACGACCGACACGAATTGTTGAATCGTCCGCTGAATCATCGGCCCGCGCCAGATGACCGGCTGATCACCTTCCAGCAGAAAGCCCATGCTCATCAGCTTCACGCCGTGCGCGGAAGGCGGAATCATTTTCTCCTCGGCGTTGAGGCCGGGACGCTGGTGGATGCCCATCATGAGCGGGATGCTCGGGCCGTAAATGTCGCAGTCCAGCAAACCGACGCGCGCTCCGAGATGATTGAGCGCGCACGCGAGGTTCACGGACAGCGTGGACTTGCCCACGCCGCCCTTGCCGCTGGCGACCGCCACGATGCGCTTGACGCCCGGCACGCGATTTTGGTTCGCCCCCGGACTCGGTCCAGCCGGCGCGCCCGGCGCGGCGGCGGGTTGTTTCACTTCGACGTGGACGAACTTCACACCCGGCAACGCTTTCAGCACCCGTTCGCTCTCGGCTTTGATCTGCTGCGCCGCTTCCGCGTTGGCGGACGTCAACTGCATCGAAATGCTGACCGCGCCCTGGTCCGCCGCGATTTGTTTGATCAAACCGAACGAAACGATGTCACGCGAATAGCCGGGATATTTCACGGTCTTCAATGCGTTTCTGATGTCGTCTTGCAAGAGGGTGTTCATGAACGGCATTAGGTTGCCAGCGATGCAGACGAAGGCAAGTTCCGTTCGAGAAAGTACAAAAAAATGTGGGGCGAACCGATGCGGGTGTTCAACGTCTGGAAAACATGAACCGCCAACCCTCAATTGTGGGTTGGCGGCTCTGAAGTTTGTGCAGGCGCAGGCCTGCTACTTCGGCGTCGGTGCCGGATTCACGATCTCTGACATCTTGAATATCGGCAGGAACATGCAGATGACCATGCCGCCGACGACGACGCCGAGGAAAACAATGAGAATCGGTTCGATGAGCGATGTTATACCGGAAAGCGTCGTTTCGATTTCCTCATCGAGAAAGTCCGAGATACGTTCCAACATGCTGTCAATTTTGCCCGTTTGTTCGCCGGCGGTGATCATACGGATGATCATGTTCGGGAAAACGGGATGCTTGGAGAGCGCTGCCGAAATGCTCTCGCCGCGCTCAATGTCGCTGGCGGCCACTTGGATCGCCTTTTCCATGACTACGTTGCCCACGGTTTGGGAGACAATTTGCAAAACTTCCAGAATGGGGACACCGCTGCGGATGAGCGACGCCAGTGTGCGGGTGAACCGCGCCAGGCAGATTTTATGGGCAATCCCGCCGAAGATCGGCAGCTTGATGCGCCGCGCATCCCAGAATTCGCGGCCTGGCTTGGTTTTGATGAAATAAATCCAACCGTAAATCAGTCCGCCGCCGGCCAATATCACGAGCAGGAAGTATTGTTTCAAGAGGTTGCTGAGATTGATCAGGAACTGGGTCGGGCCGGGGAGTTTGGCGCCAAAGTCCGAGTAGATCTCGCCGAACACGGGGATCACTTTCACCAACAGGAAGATTGTGATGGCGATTGCCACAAACGTAACGACGGTGGGATACATCATCGCCGATTTGACCTTTTTTCGCAGGCGCGCGGTGTTTTCCAGATAAACGGCCAGGCGCGCCAGGATTTCCGCCAGCAAACCGCCCTTTTCGCCGGCGCCGACCATGGACACGTAAAGCTTGTCGAAGGCATTGGGATGTTTCTGCAACGCTTCCGAAAAACTGTCGCCGCCTTCGACGCGGGTGCAGACGTCTTTAATGACATCGCGCATGACCTTGTTATTGGTCTGCTCGGCCAGGGCTTGGAGTGATTGAACCATGGCCAGACCGGCATCAATCATTGTCGCCAGTTGGCGGGTGAAAACAACCAGGTCCGCCAAGGCGACTTTTCCGCCGCTGGTGCGTCCCTTTTTGCCGACCTTTTCCTGGATGGAAACGACGAGCAGGTTGCGATTCAGCAGCGCGCCGATGGCGGCCTGCTCAGTGGTTGCGTCGACGGAACTGCGGATCTCCCGCCCGCTACCGGTTTCTCGCGCTACGTAAACGAATGACGGCATATTGTGTGAAAACTTATTTACAACTTGCA
>CAZNOE010000025.1:0-20487 GCA_964574525.1 uncultured Bifidobacteriaceae bacterium | reverse complement strand
CAGCGCGGCATCCTTCTCCGGCCCGGTGATGAAATCGAGCGCGCGAAAGTAATGATCGCGCTCTTCGGCGGTCAGGCTGCCGTCCTGGATGATCTTGACCAGTAGTGCCGGTGTTTTCTGGCTGCGGGAACGCCAGACAATGTCGCGGCCAGTGGGAGTGTTCCAGGCGTCACCCGTTCGGGCGAGCCACGCGCTAAAAAATGTGTTCCATTGTTTATCCGCGCCGATGCCGAGCGCCTCCAGATACCAACGATCTTTGCCGTCGTGCTGTGCTGCGAGTTCGGCCCAGAGTGCCGACGCTTCCGTTGAGGGATTGTGGCGCAGGGCGATGGCACATTCGCGGCGGACTTGGGCGTTCGGGTCGCGCACGAGTGGTTTTACATACGGGATCACGTCGAGCTTCAACTCGCGCGCGCTGCGCAGTGCAGCGATGCGGATATCGGGGTTGCTGTCCGCAAGCGCTGTTTCCACGTAACGCTTTTCGCTGCCGTTGATGCGGGCCAGCAGTTGCAACGCGCGCGCGCGCGTCGGCGCATCATCGCTCTTCCACAGCTTCAGCAATTCCTTCTCCGCCTTACCCTGCATCGCGTGGAGGTTCTGCCAGGCAAGATAGCGAGTTGCCTGGTTCGGTGATTGCAGAGCCTGCGCGCAACCTGCCGTCGTTGTCAGATTTAATTTAGGCACGGAAGGCTTGCTGCCTTTCGGCGCGACGCGGTAGACGCGCCCGGTCATCGTCTCCAGTTTTCGGTCGGCCATGTTGTGGCCGCCCACGCCGGCGTCGTTCCAATCCGCGACGTAAATCGAACCGTCCGGCGCGACGCAGACATCGGACGGTCGAAACCAGGTGTTGGTTGTAGTGAGGATGTCCTTGATCTCCGCCTTGTAACCCGCGCCGTCGTTTTGAACCGGATATGCGCGAACGACCCGCGGGCCGGCGTCGCAATGAATCATCTGGTTGCGGAACATGGGCGGGAGAATTTTGCCTTCGTAAACCGCAATGCCGGTGGGCGAGCCGGCGCCGGTATGCAAAAGATTTGGCACGACGCCGGGATCGTATTGATGCCATTCGTGGAAAACCTTCAAGTCTTCCGCCGCGCCTTTGGCCTTGGCTTTGTTCCAACCAACGCTCCAGCCCGCGCCAGTCATCTCATCGCTGTAACCGTAATTGCCGAATTCCATCACGTAGTTGATGCGCACGCCGCGGTTGCCGTCGTCGTCGTTGTCCGATTGCCACAGCGTGCCGAAGGAATCTACGGCCACTTCGTAGTTGTTGCGAAAATTCCAAGCCAATGTCTCAACTTCGCTGCCGTCGGGATTGCAGCGGAACACCATGCCCATCCGATACGGTTTGCCCTTGCTGTTGACCTCGTTGCCCGCGAGATCAATGACCGGCTTGGATGGCACGTTGCTCACTGCGCCATACAGCGGGGCTTGCTTGTTGAGCGGGTAAGCAAGTTGTTTGCTGTCGTTGCCCATGTTGAAGTAGAGCTTTCCGTCTGGCCCGAAAACAAACGCGTGAACGCCGTGGTCGTGGTCCACCGCGCCGATGCCGGTGAACAGAAGCTCCCGCTTCTCGGCCTTCCCATCGCCGTCCGCGTCGGTCAAAACAAAAACGTTGGGCGAAACCGAGATGATGACCTTGTTCCCGAGAACGCAGATGCCGAGGGCGGCATTGATGCTTGGGTCTTGATAGAACACGGTTTCCTTGTCCGCCGCGCCGTCGTGGTTGGTGTCTTCGAGAATCACGATGCGATCGCCCGCTGGTTGCAGGATGCCCCACTTTTGAAAAGTCGAACGGTAGTTGACGCCTTCTGCAACCCAAACGCGCCCGCGCTCGTCAATATCCATGTCGGTTGGGTTGCGGAGCATCGGTTCGGACGCAAAGACGGAGGCTTGGAGCCCATCGCTAACCGTGAATCCGCCAACCTCTTCACTCCCGGGCTTCGCCTCCGGTGAAATGGTTGCCATGCTGACGAGCGTTGCTGTGATCCAAAGGGTCCCGGTGTTTTGAAACAGTGCATTCATGCAAATCAGTCCAGCCAGGTTCGATTATCATGGCGCCCGAAAAATCGGGATGAACCGTGGCTGAGGAGCAAACCTTAGCAGCGGTAAGGCGGGGCAAGCAACAGGCGAATCTTTTGTTGGGTGAGCAAAGCGCCGAAAGTTGTCCGGCCTAGCGCCAAGTGATTGCGTATGTGCCTTGGTTGTAGGCGCGAGTCGTGACGATGAGCCGTTGGTCTTTCTCATCGAACCGCCAGGCGGCATCTTCCGCCAGCACCTCGCCATCCAGCGTGACGCTGGATGGTTTTTGCCGCGCCAGAATGCGGAGAATGTGCGGTTGCTTTTTGCCGGATAATTCAATCTTCAGAACTGTTCCAGCATCAACCTTGACGGTGGTGGATTCCAGGTTCGGGTGCGATTCGGGATGCCACAAGGTGAACTCGTTTCGTCCGTTCGGGTAAACGAGCCAGGTTGTGAAATCAGCGGAATCCGGACCGCCAAACCCTGTGTAGGCACGCGTCACCTTGAGCGGCACAATGGCGCCGTCGCGAACAAAGACGGGAAATTCATCCATTGGGAAGTCGCGCGTGATCGGCGCGGAACCGTGGATCACTTCGTGGTCGTCAAACAGATACCGCCACGAGCCCGGCGGGAGTACCACCGCACGCAACAGCTTGTCTTCGTGAATCGGTGCCACCAGAAAATCGTCGCCGAACAAATATTGGAACTTCCCTTCAGAGAGCGGTCGAATCAGGGGCCGCCCGCCATTGTGGCAGAGCACGACGTGGGAATACATATAGGGGACGAGTTCAGTGTGGAGCCAGGAGAACTTGCGGATGATTTCAAGTTCGGGCTGCGTGCGTTTCCACAAGCGGCGTTCACCGTGGCCGCCATTGAGAAAGAAGCCACAGAAGCTCGAGAACTGCGTCCAGCGGATGTAGATGTTCGGCGCAATCTCATCTTTGCCGGAAGCCGTGCCGAATTCAGTGTTGGCTGAAATGGCCGTTTCTGTTTTCGGTTTCCAGGTTGACAGGATCGCCGCGGTTGCCGGGCCGATGTCGTCCGGATTGCTGCGGCCGTTGTACCCGGCGATGTCGCTCCCCGTGACGCAATAACCAAGCTTGGCGCTGAGCAGGATGTCGGTAATCGCTTCCTCGATGCCCCGGTCTGCGTATTTCCAGGTGTGTTGATTGTCGCCCATCCACGTAACCGGAGCGGCGTCCAGTGGAGCGAAGCCTTCGGGATGACTCCAAGGGCGATCCATTGCGCGGATCATGGTGACGAACTCGGGATTCTGCGTCAGGCCATGCCGATACTCATTGCGCGCGTAGTGATCCATATACTGGCGCGTGGTCATCCAACCGGAGTGCACTTTGTTGAATGGCACCGGCACTTTCCAAATCCTACCGTGGAAGAGCGTATCGCAGCCGTCGAGTTTCCAGCCGTCCACGCCCCAATCCAACACCTGCTGCTGGAGGCCGTGCCACCATTTCATCGCCTCGGGATTGCTGTAGTCAATGAAGCCGCCTCTGCCTTTCCACCACTTCAACTGTTCGCCTTTTCCGGCCAGGTATCCATTGGTCCGCGCCTCGTCATAGAAATCCCGGGAGTCCTTGATGCTCGTGTCCTTGCTGTAGCTGTCCACCATGCAGGTCATCCAAAGCACCACGCGATAGCCGCGATCCTGCAAACCGCGAAAAAACTTCTCCGGGTCCGGGTAGCGGTTTCCGTCCACCTTGAAGTCGTTGTAGCGCGTGCTCCACGGGCTATCAATCAGAATGGTGCGGACCGGAAAATCATGTTTTGCGTAACCGTCCAACAACTCCTCCACGCGGGCGGCGTTGTTGACATCATCCTCCCACAGCCAGCATTCGAGCGCCCACGGCGGGGTCAGCGGCACGCGTCCGTGGCGCGACTGGTTGAACGGAATGCCCCAGAAAGGCAGGATGTAAACGAAGTAAACCAACGCCACCAGCGCGAGCAGCAATGCGAGCAGGAATTTGCCTGCGCGGACCACGCGGCTGCGTTTCTTTTGACCGGTGACTGCGGACATCAGCGGATTACGTGTTGACCACTTTGCGGTCAAGGCCGTCACGACGCAGTTCTGAATCCACCGCGATGTGCAGGAAAATTCCGATCAGCCAATTCATGCGTCGAGCCTAGACCGTGCCCCATTGTGTTCCAAGGCAAACCTCGGCGGCCGAGACGAACACGATGGAGTTCGTTTTCAGAAACGCGTTGTGCGATTCCACCGGCCATGCAGAATGTGCATGTGAACCGCCGCACCTTCATCGGCACCGTCGCGCTCCAGACAGCCGCGCTGGGCGTCACCCGGCCTTGGCTCGTGCGTGCGGCAGAATCTCCTTCGGCCGAAAAGCTGCCGGCAGTTCGTCAGATTAGCTGGGGGCCGCGATTCCATTGGTTCGGCTATTACGACAAGTTCCAGTTCTCGGCGGACAACCGCTTCGTGCTCGGCAACGAAGTCGAATTCGAAGGGCGCTCACCGATGGCGGACGACCGCATCCGGGTGGGCATGGTTGATTTGCAAGACGCGGACCGGTGGACGGAGCTTGGCTCAACGCGCGCGTGGAACTGGCAACAAGGCTGCATGCTCCAATGGCTGCCCGGCGCGGAGAATCAGGTCGTCGGGAATGATCGCGAGGGCGACCATTTTGTGGCCAGGATTCTTGACGTGAAGACGCGCCAGCTTCGGACGCTGCCGCATCCGATTTACACGATCAGTCCCGATGGGAAAACCGGCATCGCTCCGGATTTCCGCCGGCTGAATGATTGCCGGCCGGGTTACGGCTATGCGGGTTTGCCGGATCCCAATCGAGAAATCAGCGCGCCAGAGGACGCGGGTGTGTGGCGGATGAACATGGCGACCGGCCGGCAGAAACTGTTGTTCAGTTTTGCGGATGCCGCGCGCGTGCCATTCACGGGGCGCAAGGAGTCGGCGTTTCTGCCCGGCGCGAAGCATTGGTTCAATCATCTGCTGTTCAATACCGACGGCACGCGGTTTTTCTTTCTACATCGCTGGCGAAATCCAGGTCAACGGGTGGGGAGTTTTCAGACGCGCGCTTTCACCTGTGATCGACATGGACGCGATTGGTATTGCCTGGATCCGCACGGAGCAACTTCGCATTTCATCTGGCGCGATCCGCAGCACGTGATGGCCTGGGCGTGGCATCCGTCGCACGGCGAAAAGTTTTATCTCTACAAGGACCGCAGTTCGGAGGTGGAAGTCGTCGGACCGGATGACATGATACAGAATGGTCACAACACCTACCTGCCCGGTAGGAACAACGAATGGGTGTTGAATGACAGCTATCCCGATGCGCAGCGGCTGCAGCATCCGTATCTCTATCATCTGCCGTCGCGGCGAAAAGTTGCGCTGGGACATTTCTACAGCCCCCCCGAATACAGTGGTGAATGGCGGTGCGACACGCATCTGCGTTCGAGCCGTGATGGCCGGAGGGTCTGCATTGATTCGCCTCACGCGCGTGGGCGGCAAATGCACCTGATTGACGTGAAGGATTTGCTCGATTAACCGCACGGAAAAAATCATAGTCGCCTTTGCCGGAGTCGCGATTAAACTGCGGCCCGTCACAAACGGCCCTGAGTTCAGACACGCTTGAAAACTTTAACTCCTTCGAACGAACCGCAGACTCGAACCGCAGGTCAACGCGCGCCTGCCTTGCAAGGCATCATCCCGCCGATGATCACGCCCCTGAAGGCGCGGGATGAACTCGACCATCCGGGACTCGAACGGCTGATCGAGCACATCCTCGGCGGTGGCGTGCATGGCCTTTTCATCCTCGGCACGAGTGGTGAAGCGCCCAGCTTAAGTTATCGCCTGCGGCGCGAATTGATCGAGCGCGTCTGCCGTCAGGTCCGTGGCCGTGTGCCCGTGCTGGTAGGAATCACAGACACTTCGATGGTGGAAGCGATCGGGCTGGCCCGGAATGCCGCCGACGCCGGTGCGCAAGCGGTGGTCACTTCCACGCCGTACTACCTGCCGCCGGGGCAACCCGAACTGATCGAATTCGTCAGGCACTTGGTGCGCGAACTGCCGCTGCCGCTCTATCTCTACAACATGCCGCAGATGACCAAGGTGGAGTTCGCGCCGGACACAATCGCGCGTCTGACGCAGCTTGAGGGAATCGTCGGCGTCAAGGACAGTTCCGGCAGTTTTGCCTACTTTGACCAATTGCTCGAGCTGAAACGCCAGCGCCCGGATTGGTCGTTGCTCGTGGGCTATGAACATTTGCTGGCCGAATCGGTTCGCCGCGGTGGCGACGGGGGCGTCCCCGGTGGCGGCAATGTGCATCCCCGCCTCTTCGTCGAGCTGTATCACGCCGTCAAAACTGGAGACACGGCTCGCGCCACTGAACTCCAGGAGAAGTTGCTACAACTCGGCAGGATCTTTTCCGTGGGCCGCCATGCTTCCGCCGTGATCAAGGGCATGAAATGCTCCTGCGCGCTGCTTGGATTATGCGACGATTTCATGGCGGAGCCCTTTGAGCGCTTCAATCCACCCGAGCGTGACCAGGTTCGGGCCATCCTGGAATCTGTTGGCCTGCTGGAGCGGACGGTAACGAAGTCCACGGTTGCACAAGCGCGTGGGGCTTGAGCAACTCCCGATGATATGACCGGAAACGTGCGGCATAAAATCCGCATCTTTGCCTGTTCCTTTGTGGGTATCATGATGAGCCAGCCAGGATGTCAGACAAACGCGGAACGCGGAACGGGGAACGCGGAAGCGCCGGTTTCCGAGTTCCGAATTCCGAGTTCCGAGTTCTGCGTCGAGCGGCAAATCACCCACGGCCCCGGCGGGCGCATCCTCACCAATACGGGCGTGTGGTCGCCGGACAGCGAGTGGATCGTTTATGACACGCGCAGTGACGCAGCCGGCGACAACTTCGACGGCGAGTTCATCGAGATGATAAATGTCCGCACCAGCGAGGTGAAGAAATTGTATCGTGCCAAAGATGGCGCACACTGCGGGGTCGCCACATTTCATCCGCGCGAGAGCAAGGTTGTCTTCATCCTTGGGCCGGAACATCCGACACCCGACTGGCAGTACGGGCCGTTTCATCGCCAGGGGGTGATCGTTGACACGAAAAGCAACGGCGGCTCGTCCTCGGCCATAAACTTGGATGCGCGCGACCTCACGCCGCCGTTCACGCCCGGCGCGTTGCGCGGCGGCTCGCATGTGCACGTGTGGGACGGGGTGGGCGAGCGGGTGAGTTTCACCTATGAAGACCACGTGCTGGCGCAGTTCAAGGAGCCAAACAAGGACAACGACATCAATCTCCGCAATATCGGCGTGAGCGTTCCGGTTCGTGCGGTGCGGGTGAAGAAAGACCACCCACGCAATCACGATGGCGAGTATTTCACCGTCCTCGTCACCCGCACGACGGCAAATCCGAAGCCTGGCTCGGACGAGATCAAGAAGGCGTTCGAGGAAGGTTGGGTGGGGACGAATGGCTATGTGCGCGGAGACGGATCACGCCAACGGCACGCGCTCGCTTTTCAGGGTCATGTCGTCACTGCAGATAGGGAAACCATCCCGGAAGTTTTCATTGTGGACCTGCCGGACGACCTGACGCAGCCGGGCGGTGGCCCGCTGGCGGGTGCAGAGACGCGTATGCCGTTTCCGCCGAAGGGCTGCGTGCAACGGCGGCTTACGTTCACGGCGCAACGGAAATTCCCCGGCATTCAAGGCCCGCGCCATTGGTTGCGCTGTTCACCCGACGGCTCGCGCATTGCGTTTCTGATGAAGGACGACGCTGGCGTCGTGCAATTGTGGACCGTTTCGCCGAATGGCGGCGAAACGCACCAACTCACACGCAATCCCCAGCCCATCGCCAGCACGTTCACGTGGAGTCCTGATGGCCGTTTCATTGCGCACGTGATGGACAACAGCGTTTGCCAGACTGATGGCAACACAGGCAAAACGATCCGACTGACCTCGCGTAGCGATGATACCGCCGCGCCGCGGCCCGAGGCGTGCGTGTTTTCGCCTGATGGAAAGCACATCGCTTTTGTGCGGGCTGTTCCTGAATCAGGCCGCACGTTCAATCAGATTTTCGTGGTTGGCCTGACCGATTCGCTCTTGCGATAGTTTCGCGATCACAAACTCAATGATCTCTTCCACAGGAACATCACCGAACTACAAATGGTGGGTTGTGTTCATGCTGTGGTTCATCTGCTTTTTCAACTACGCAGACCGGCAGGCGATCAATTCTGTGTTCTCCGCCCTCGAGAAGGAGTTCGGGTTTACCGCCACCGAGCTGGGGAAGATTGGTTCGGCGTTTGGTTACGTCTATGGCGCATGCGCGATTCTGGCGGGCTATGTCGGTGACCGGTTCGCGCGCCGCCATCTGATTCTGGGAGGCTGCTTGTTTTGGAGCTTTGTCACCATCACAACGGCGTGGTGCGGAAAGGCCTGGCAGTTTGTCACGGTGCGCGCGCTCGAAGGGCTGGGTGAGACGTTCTACTTTCCCGCCTCGATGTCGCTGGTGAGCGATTATCACTCGCGCAAGACAAGGTCGCGGGCGCTGTCGTTCCACCAATCCAGCGTTTATGCCGGGACCGTGCTGGGTTCATGGGTCGCCGCTTTGCTGGCGCAACACTTCAATTGGCGTTACGGGTTCTATCTGTTCGGCGGCGCCGGTTTCGTCCTGGCAATCATCCTCTATCGTTTTCTGGTCGAGCCGCCGCGCGGCGCTTCGGAGTCGGCGGTCACAACAAATGAACCGCCGGTGTCGTTCCGCGTGGCGGTTTGGGATGTGCTTCGCCGGCCAACCGCCTGGGTGCTCATGCTGACGTTTGTGCTGGCCAACTTTGTCGCCAGCATTTTCCTGACGTGGACCCCAAAGTTTTTGATGGACAAGTTCGACTTCAAAATGTCCACCGCGGGACTGTCCGGGGCGGCGTTCATTCATCTGGCCAGCGCTTTTGCGGTGCCGCTGGCCGGAACGCTCGCTGACAAGCTGGCGCAACGTTTCGTGGGCGGACGCATTCTGGTGCAGGCCGGGGGCTTGTTGCTGGGTGCCACGTTTGTGTTCCTCGTGGGCTCAACCACGAGTGTGACAGTGCTATTGACGAGCATGGTGGTATTTGGCCTTTGCAAAGGGTGCTACGACGCCGGAATCTTCGCGTCGCTGTATGACGTTGTGCCGCCGCGCTCCCGCGCCACGGCGGCCGGCTTGATGAACACGGTGGGGTGGGGGCTTGGTTCGTTTGGGCCGTTTCTGACAGGCTGGTACACGGATCACGGCCCCCATGGCAGCAAGCTGGAAAACATGAGCCAGTTCATTGCCTACAGTGCCTCAGCGTATATCATCGGCGGCGTGTTGTTAGTGTTTGGCGGGCTGTTTCTGGTACGGCGGGATTACGCGGGCCATCTTCCGGGAGGCAAACCGCTCGCGCACTGAGCGCGTTGAGAATCAGTTTCGCAGACGGTAGAATCTTCGCGGTCCGCTACTTGGGTTATTGGGACGTTTTCAGATAACACAACTTCTCTCGTTGAGCAAAGGGAAGTTCTCGCCGGAACATCTTTCAGCGGGTTGGGAAATATTCTTCACCCAGTGCGAGTTGGCATTCGCAGGAATTGGATTTGTTGAGGCGATGCTAATAGGTTGAAACCGGACGGGCGTGCGGATCGTCTGAAGCACCATGAACTCACCGACCCGTTCTCAGAGATTGCCTTTCAAGATCGCCTGCTGCCTTGCCCTCATCGCTTGTGGCACGCCAGACCTCTTCGCACAGAACAGGGCGCGTGCGCGGCGGGGAGATCGGTTCGACAAGGGCCCGAAGCCGGGCGCCGTCGCGCCGGACTTCGAGTTAAAATCGGTTGACGGCAAGACGGTGCGGGCGTCGGCGCTGTGGTCCAACCAGCCGACGCTGATCATGGCCGGCAGCCACACGTGTCCAGTGTTTCGGGGCAAGGTGGAGCCATTCGAGAGGCTCGTGAATGACTTCAGCAATCGCGTTCATTTCGTTGTGCTCTACACCCAGGAGGCGCATCCGAAAGGTGATCCGAGTCCCTATCGCAGTGAGGAATGGGTGACCCCCGCCAACGAGCGCGAAGGCATCCTGATGCCGCAGCCCCAGACGATGGAGGAGCGGAATCAACGCGCCCGGGAATGCGCGGCGGTGTTGAAACTTTCGACGCCGGTCGTGGTGGACAAGTTGGACAATGCCGCGTGGAAGGCTTACGGCAGCGCACCCAATTCGGCGTGCCTGGTCGGGCGCGATGGCAAAGTAGTGGAGTGGGAAGCGTGGTTTGAACCTGCGAAGATGCGCCAAGCCCTCGAGCGGCATCTCGGCGAGAAAGTTCGATTGCCGACCCAAGGAGCGAAACGCTGATTCATCCGCGTCAGTTGCGCAATCGGAAGAAATGCCGCGCAGGTGATACAGTGGTGTTTGTGTAAGGACTCGTCGCGCCGGAAATATCCAGGTACGGACCGGTGACGTTCGTGGCCGACTGAAGGAAGAATGTTCCGCTCCAGTTCAGGATGAGGTTGTTTCCAGTGTGCGTGAACAGAAGGGCGGGGGCGGCCACGGTGCTTTCGCCCGGTCCGAAGCGAATGCCTTTGAACAGTTGGTTCACTCCTGCCGTGATGAGCGTCGTGGGTGTTGACGAAGCGTCGATGTCCACAACGGACATTAAGCGACCATCAGCGGTATCCACATAAAGCACCGGTGTTGCGCCGTTAAAGTCAACCGCCAGGTAACGCGCGAGAGCCGGGAAACCGGAAAGGGCGTAAGTGTTGGTCCAAGTCGTCCCGTCGAACTGCCATTTTTGAACGGTGCTTCCTACTGTGAGATAAACCAGCGTTCCGGAGGGATCGAAGGCAAAATCGGTCGTGTTGGCCGAGCTGAAACCCGGCAGGAACTGGTTTGCCGCGCTCGGCACGGTGGGAAGACCATCGAACTTCAGCAAACCACTGTTGCCCGACGCTGAAGAAAGACAAAACAGGTTGGTGCCGAAAATATCAATCATACGGAGGTTATTGAACGCGTTCTGGATTGTTCCCGCCGCGGCATTGGTTCCAAAATAATAAGTTCCCTGACCGCTGCCCGCGCCCCAGAAGTTGCCCGCTCCATCGTAAACAGCAGCGCGGAAATGGGCGCCGCTGTAAGCGTTGGTGTCGGTGAGGATCAGGTTGAATTGGCCGTCTGTATCAATTAGTCCGACCCCGCGCGGCACAGCCGTTGAAGCGGCCCCGTTGAGATTTCCGCTGTAAGGCACGTCGGCATGATAACCGCCAATCACCAGAAATCGCTTGTCGGTGCTGCGCGTCAATGCCATTCCCGTCAGCGTGGTGCCCGTCAAGTCCGGCCCGGTGGCAATCAACGCTGAAGCCCCCTTGTCGGGAAGGGAAATCGTGTTGACGTAAACTCCGCTAGTCGTGAATTGATCCAGAAAAACGGAGTTGCCCGTAAGAGCCAAGGGTCGCTCGCCGTCGCCCACGCGAACAGCGACAAGATTGGTTCCGCTTAGAGGAAGATTGGTGGTGACCGTCAGCACTGCTGGAGCGCTGGTAATCGAGTTCACAGCATTTGTCACGACGACGGTGTAGGCGGCGTTATGAGAAGACTGGACGTTCGTTAAGACGTAAAGGGACGAAGTGGCGCCCGAAATGGCCAGCCCATTGCGTTGCCACTGATAACTGAGCGGCAATGAGCCGGAAGCTCCGACCACAAACACGGCGCGGGTCCCCGGAGCAATCGTTCGCGAATTGGGTTGGGAAGAAATTGTGGGCGGCAACATCACCACCGTCAGGCTCGCCGGAGCGCTCGTGACGGCGTTGATCGAATTTGTGATGACGACGGTGTAAGCGCCAGCATCATTGGTCTGCACACCAAGAATCGTGTAAGTGCTCAAATTCGCGTTTGGGATATTCACGTCGTCGTGCTGCCACTGGTAGTATAGCGGGGCGGTGCCGGTTGCCGAGACGGCGAACGTCACATTGGTTCCGGAAACGACATCTGTTTGCGACACGGGTTGACTTGTTATTGCCACAGGACTTAGCACCGTCAGAATCGCGTTGCTGCTCGTGGCGCTGTTGCCGGAACCGCCGGTCACAACCACCCGATAAGTGCCACCTTCCGCAGACGAAATATTGGCGACGGTGAGTGTATCGGACGCGGTGCCGGACCAATTTCCGCCGTCGAATATGTTGGTCGCACTTCGTTGCCATTGATAAGTCAACGTTGGAGAGCCGGCCGCCAAAACGCTGAACATCACCGTCGAGCCGTCACTGGCAGTGATCGAAACAGGATTTGTCAGAATCACGGGGTCTCTTACTGTCAACGCGGCGTTCCCGCTGTCCGCGCTGCCTGCGGAATTGGTCACGGTTACGAAATAACTTGCCGCATCCAGATAGGAAACGCCCGTCAGCGTCAGCAGATTGCTCCGGCTTCCCGAGACATTGCCCCCATCCGTCAGATCGCCTACGCCGACCTTGTGCCATTGATAGGAAAGGGGAGCTGTGCCGGAAACTGAAACCTGAAAAGTTGCCGTGGTGCCAAAATCATTCGTGCGATTCTGCGGCTGGCTGGTGATGGCCGGATCAGTGATGTTCAAATTCGCGTTGCTGCTTTGAATGAAATTGCCCAGCGAATTCGTAACGAAGACGGAGTAAGCGCCCACGTCATTTGCCGAGATACTGACGGCCGTCAACGTCGCCGTGGTGGTACCGGAAATATTTCCACCGTCGGCCAGGGCGTTGGTATCATTCTTGAACCACCGATAAAAAAGTGGTCCGGTTCCGGCAGCGACGATTTGAAAGACCGCATTTGTCCCCGGAGGCAACGTCTGGCTGGCGGGTTGGGTTACGATGGCGGGATCAATCACCGTCAACGTCGCAACCGAACTCGTGGTCGAACCATAGGAATTCGTGATGACGACTGTGTAACCGTCCGCATCCGCTTGAAGCAAATTACTGATGGTCAATGTCGCAGTCGTCGCGCCGAAAATGTTTCCACCATCAACGAGGTTCGTTCCGGCTCTTTGCCATTGATAACTTAGCGGTGGCGTTCCTCCGGCCACGACGGAGAGAACCGCATTGGTTCCGGCGTTTCGGGTCAGATTTGCCGGCTGTGTGCCGACTTCAGGCCCGCCTGTAACAAACGTCCAGGTTTTCCCGACGCGCACGTCATCAATAATGCCGGTCGGCGCGGTCGTGTTTTGGCAAAGGATTACAAAAGCGCGGACGCCGTTTTGGTTCATGTCACCCGCAATGGCGCCGCTGGTCATCACGGCAGTCGGAGCCGGAGGCGCATTGGAACCGAAGCTGACCGAGGGAGGATTCACCCACAGGTTGATATTGGTGGCGCCCCCGGCGCGTTCGTACGATACAACGACGAACAGAACATCACCCACGTTCCGGATCGTTGAGTCATAAACATAGTCCGCGGTGGACGTGCCTTTGCCCACACCGAGAACATAGCCCGCGCCCGATTTTTTCGATACGAGTTTGGCCCCGCTCCTGGCCAGAGTCGTGGCTTGAGGAGCAGCCACGGTATCGCTGAAAGCCGCAAAGGCATTATTCGCGGCGTTCGGAGACACGGCAGAAACGTCCGTGATCTTCAAAATGAAAGAATAATACGCGACGCTGGGAGCGGTACTCGCACTAAGACTAAGACCAAGCCGCGCACTCATACCGGAGGCAGGAATGAAGGAAACGCTGTTGCCGGTGGACGCCGGCAAGTTCGGGTAACTGAGGTTGCCCCCGACAATCGTCGGCGATCCATTGGCGGCGTTATTGTAGAACACTGAGATCCAGGTATTGGCCCCGTTGGTCTGGCCGTCGGTCGCTGTGACCAAACCACTGCCGACAGTGTAGCTCGTGCCGCCGTTCGTGGTCGCATCGGCGAAGGGTTCAAGATTCGGCAGCGCCAAGGCATGACCCAAGGCCGCAAGCACAGTAACGGCGGACAACAGTTTCTTCATAGGCTTTGCTTTGTTGCAGAGATTGCGATCGGGCTAAGGCAACGTTCCATCGCGCGCGATGTGCGAATGTGATTGTCAATTCATCGCATCCAGGCCGGAAAGTAATTTACGCCTTGGGTTCCGGCGTAGGTTATGTCGAATCGGTTGTGCCAATACAATTCCCAGAGTTGTCGGGGACGTTTCCGGCGGGCTGAGCCGTCAAAGAACACAAGCTGGGTCATCTTGCCATGCCGCGCGATTGCGAAATGCTTGAACTCATGCCCGGCGCCCGACCATTCACCGTTGAAAGCCGGACGATTGCTATCTGGTGTAACCGGAACATCAGGCCCGCCGCCACGCCACATTGAGTCGGCCATCAACGGCGTATCGCTCGGGCGAGTCGCCGCATGAATCTTTCGCCAGTTCTTGGTGGTGTCGCGGCCTTGCACA
Organism: uncultured Bifidobacteriaceae bacterium; assembly: GCA_964574525.1. GTDB lineage: Bacteria > Verrucomicrobiota > Verrucomicrobiia > Limisphaerales > JADLHS01 > WYBW01. Next base: position 6,089 of record CAZNOE010000025.1, on the reverse strand, counting down.
TCTGTTGTGCCGAGGGGCGTGTTGTAAATCCAATCGTTGCCGCCGTAACTTGCGGCGATGTTAGTGGCAAAGTTCACCGTTGGATCTTGAATCGGAAACTCGTAAACCGTCCTCGGTCCCCCGTGAACGGCCGGCGCTCCACTCCCGGAATGGAGAGCTTCCGGCGTACCCGTTCCCGTATCGCCGCGCCGCGCGGTCGCCGTCGGGCAGATCAATAGATACGGCTTCTTGCCATAATATGATTTGAGCGAGACCACCCATTCGCCGCGCGCAAAAGTCGTGCCCAGACCGGTGCTGAACGAGCCGTTAAAGTCGTCACAATAGGTGTACCAGACGAAGCCCCACTGCCTTAGGTTGGAGATGCAGGTTATTGCGTGTGCCTTCTGCTTTGCCTTTGACAGCGCGGGTAGGAGCATCGCGGCCAGGATAGCGATGATGGCGATGACCACCAGTAGCTCGATCAGAGTAAAACCGCGATCAGGTGAGGATGTCGGCACTTTCTTGTTCATGACGGTTTTGCCAGGACACTTTTAGTCGCCCGTCAAAAGGATTTCCTTTGTTCAAGGCGCGGCGGCAAGTGGTGACATACCAAAAATCCTGACACCCGCGCGAGCCAAGTCAAGTCACTTATTTCGGATTAGAAGAAACGGGGCGCATCTCAGTTTTTGAGTGGGTATCGCGATGTTAAAAGCTCCTGTGTTTACAGCCATTTCATTAACACCCTGCTTTAGCTGGGTGTTTGCCGTGGTCGCGAGATCAGAACCGCTTCAGCGGTTTGCCGGCATACGAGAAACCGCTGAAGCGGTTGGTGGCCCGTGCTGCCGCTGAACACCCCGCTAAAGCAGCTTTAGCAGGGTGTTAATGAAAGCGGCTTCCAAGTGTACAAAAATTGAGATGCGCCGGAAGAAACGTCTGCTTTCCGAAAAACATTCGTCTGCTTCGGCTCCAAAATAGATTCTGCCTTGGACCGTATTTGTCCTACCCCGTCCGTTACGCTGGCCCCAAAAAATAGAAAGGCTAGATATGACAAACCAACAAATGGAACTCGGTTTCGGTGGCGTAAAGCTCGCGGGGCTGACCCGGCGGGAACGGCGGATGACTCGCGCGCAATGGTGGTTCTCCCACATGCGGCAGATCGTGGATCGCGCGATGGATTGGCAGGCTGCTCCCGATGCATCGGGACGTCCGGAGCAGACCTGGCTTCCCGGCACGCAACGTCAGGCGCAAGTCTCGGCCTGTGGAATCGAAAGCTCGCAGGCGGGGTTCATGAGTCAGGCGTTTATTCCACAGGCCGAGCCAAACTAAAGCCAGGCCGGCTATCCGCCCGCGATTTTCGGATAGCCGGCCCGCACAAAATTCCGGATCACCTCAAGCTCATCCTCCCCCGCAATCGTGTGCTGCTTGACGAACTCATGCCACTCAATGTTCAGCCCCGCCGCCTTGAGGATGTTCACCTGTTCGCGCACTTCGGCGAAAGGAATCATCGGGTCGAGCGTGCCGTGGGTGATGAGCAACCGCTGTTGCACCGCGACGGACGAAAGCTCCTGCACGAGTTTTTCCGGATCGCACACGTACCCGCTGATGCCCACGATGCCCGCGAACCGGTGCGGATAACGCAACCCGACTTCGATGGACATCAGGCAGCCCTGCGAAAATCCGCCAAACGTGATTTGCTCGGTGGCAAATCCCTTCCCGCGTAATGAATCGAGCAGTTCAAACAACGCCTTGCGGTTCCGCTCGACACCCGGAACGATATTCCCGGCAAAATCAAACCAGGAATAACCGCCGTAGTATTCATCGGGCGCGTTGACCAGCAGGTAATTCATCCACGGCAGGCCCATCGCTTCCGGCAGCCAGCGATAGCCCTCAATGCTGTCGCCCAAACCGTGCAGCATGACCATCAGGCGCCTTGAGTTCTTTTCGCACGCCGGGATGAGTTCGTGATGCAGCATGCGAACGCGGGTTAAACCGTTAAATGAGTGAATAAGTGACTGGCCAACCGGACTGGCGATTGGATGACTGATTTAACTTGTTTAACCATTTAAGGATTTAACGCATCGGGCCGCTCATACCACGTTCCCCGCAGCCAATCGGCCACTAGACCAATCTGCTGCTCACTCAGAATCCCGTCTTCACCAAATTGGGGCATCCGGTCGTTGCGTTCGCCGTAGAAGTCCTCGTGCGCCGGGTTCGTGATGAAATTGATCAGCCATTTGCGCGAGCCGTAACCGGTCAGGTCCGGCCCCGTCGCGTCCTCGTCCTTTCGGTGAAACTGGTGGCAATCGGTGCAAGTCAACTCATCTCGTAGTAACGCTTTTCCCTCTTCGATCACAGTCGCGTCGCGCTGGTCGGCGGCCAGTTGCGATCTCAATTGCGCCTCGGCAGAAAGGGCCACAAGCACTTTTTGCAGTTGCGTCTTCTTTTCCGGCGCGAACTTCGCGACCTTTTCATGCACGAACTTCGCCATCTTGCCGGTGCGGAATTTCGTCGCGCCAAAATAATTCGTCGTGCCGATCCGCTCCGGGTCGAGCAAGCCGGCCAGCCATTCGCGCGAGCCAAAGCCCTTCAAATCTGACGCGCTCTGCGCATCACCCGGCACTTTGCCCATCCCATCGTGACCGTCATAGCGATGGCAAATCGCGCATTTTGCGGAAAAGATTTTCGGCCCTTGCGTCAGCGGGTCTTCGCGCAAAAGCGTGACCGCGCCGCTCCCCGGGATTCCCGCCGGCGCTTTCGCGAGCACCCGCACGCGCGCGGCGTCGCGCTCCGCATCCTTGACCGCCGTCAGATACGTCGGATTGCGCCGGTCCTCGCGCACTGCGGCGAACGTCAGCAACACCGAGCCGGCAATGAGCGCATAGAGCGCGCCGAGGTTCAACCAATGGCCCACGGGGAAGCAGTGAGCATGGAGCGTGGAGCGCGGAGTCCCTGCTCCCTGCTCCCTGCTCCCTGCGCCGACGATCCACCCCCCAATGAATGGCATCAGCGCAACCAACCCAAACACCAGACCGGGAATCACAATCGCGCCCCAGATTTCCGTTTCGCCCGGAAAATATTTTAGGAATTGAAACAGGAACAGGAAATACCAATCCGGTCGCGCGGCGGAGAATTGCTCGGAGGGATCAGCCGGCGCGCCGAGTTCTGCACCCAGAGGTCCATCCGTGCCAAACAGCCGATGCCGCAGAATCAGGAATAGCACCGTCGCCAAAACCGCAAGACACGCCACGACATCCTTGAGCACCTGATCGGGCCAGAAGGTTGTGTCGGGCCTGCGCTTCGGTTCTTTCGCCGTGAGACCGTGTTTCCGGAACAAGGCGATGTGCGCCACCACCAGCGCCACCGTCGCCGCCGGCAGCACGCCGGCGTGCAACGCGAAGAAACGGGTCAAGGTGTGATGCCCATACTCCACGCCGCCGATGATGATTTTTTGCAGGGCCGGCCCGATGAACGGCACGACCACCACCAGGTTCGTCGCCACCTTCGTTGCCCAATACCCTTTCTGGTCCCACGGCAGCAGATAGCCGGTGAGGGACATCGCCAGCACCAGACCAAGCAGTGCCAGCCCGAACCAGAAGTTCACTTCACGCGGCGCTTTGTAGGCCCCGTCAATGACCACTTGCATCAAGTGCAGCACCAGCAACACGGTCATCACGTGCGCCATGTAGTGATGCAGCCCGCGCAACAGCCAGCCGCCCGTCATTTCGTCCTGGATGAAATAGACGCTCTCCCACGCCGTCTGCGAACTTGGCGCGTAGGCCATCCAGAGAAAAATCCCCGTGATGAATTGCGCCACGAGGCAGAACGTCAACGTGCTGCCCCAGACGTAACGCCAGCGCGCGCCGCCGGGAACGCTTTCGTAGAGCGCGTCATGCACCAGCTTGCGCCAGCCCACGCGAGTATCGAACCAATCGTGAAACCTCGTCATCGGTGAGAAGCGTTCAAGTGTTGAAGCGTTAACCCAGGCATTTCACAGTCTTCCGGGGAGCGCACGCGTCCCGCGTGCTGCCGATGGCGTCGCGCCGTCGGCTTCGTTCCTTCTGAATTTGTGCAGACTGTCGTGCAGCCACACAGCGAGTCAGTGTGACGAAGGTTGCGGCGTGACGCCGCAACCGGCACGCCAGAGGCGCGCGCTCCCCATTTCCCATGAAATATCTCGGTAAACACAGCCGCACGCTTCAACGTTTTGACGTTGCAACGTTTGAACGATTTAACGCGGCAACGCCTCATGCCACGGGAATTTTCTCCCTCTTGCCGGCCTGGAAATTCTGGAACTTCACCCAGATTTCCTTCTCATTGCGCAATTCCACCTCCAACGAATCCAGCGGGCGCGCCGCCGGGCTGGATGAATCGGCAATTTTTCCGTCCACGGCGAACAGGCTGTTGTGGCACGGGCAAAGAAATTTTCCGCGTTCGGAAATAAAATCCACGGGACAGCCCAAGTGCGGACAGACGACGTTGAGTGCCTCCAATTTCCCTTCCGATGTGCGCCGTAAATACACCGCGCCGATGCGCACATTGATGAATCTGTTCCAGGCATCCACGCGGTCGGCAAGCACGGGAAACTGTCGCGGCACACCGTCAGCAGGAAGTGCATCGAGCGACGCCACTCGTACCGCGCCGCCTGCCGCGCTTTTGCGCCGAAGCGGGTCAAGCAGCACGATCAGACCCGCGCCCACGGGAACCAGCCCGAGGAAAGCGCTGATGATGCCGGCGAGGAGTCGCTTCAGGAAACCGCGCCGCCCGTTGGCGCGCGGACTTTCGACTTCAGGATTAGTCATAGTCATCTCTCTGGTTGGTAGGGCGCGTCACTCCGTGCGCGCCGTTCGGATAACCGGATTTCAATCTGCGGCGCGCACGGAGTGACGCGCCCTACCGGCATCGACTCGTGACAACATTTCCGTCTCATTCACACTTGAGATGCGCGAAGCATAAAATTGTTCTCGCAAAAGGCAAACGCGAATCGCGCGAACCGTCTCTGGGCTCCGATGATATTCCAATGCACTGACAAAACTGCCGGCTGGTTTTCCGCTGGTGGCGGCTTACAATCGCCCCCATGTCGGACGTCACCCTGTTGCTCAGCGCCATTGATGCAGGCGATCCGAAAGCCGCCGATCAATTGCTCCCGCTGGTCTATGACGAACTGCGCAAGCTGGCGGCGGCGAAAATGGCCCAGGAAAAACCAGGTCAAACCCTTCAAGCCACGGCGCTGGTCCACGAAGCCTGGCTGCGTTTGGTGGGAGCGGAGGAACAGAAGCTGTGGAACAGCCGTGGCCATTTCTTCGGCGCGGCAGCCGAAGCCATGCGGCGGATCCTCGTGGACCGCGCGCGTCAGAAGGCTCGGGTCCGCCATGGCGGCGAGTTGGAACGGGTGGATTTGGAGCACGTCAACCTCGCCACCGAGGATAGCGATGAAACGGTGCTGGCCATGCACGAAGCGCTGGATGCGTTGGCTCGTGAATCGCCGTCGAAGGCGGAAATCGTCAAGCTGCACTACTTCACGGGCTTGGAATATCCGGAGATTGCCCGGGCGCTGGGCCTTTCGCTCCCGACGGTCGAGCGCCATTGGGCCTACGCCCGTTCGTGGCTTTATCGGGAGATGAAGAAAAATGTTTCGACTCGCTGATGGTTTTGCCGGGAAAACGACGCACTGAGCAGTGAAGGCCGGGGTGCCGACCGCAACACTATGACGATGAGCGAAAACAATCAGAGCCTCGAAGAAATTCTCTTCGATCTGGCGGTGCAAAAGCCCGATGCGGCGGAGCGCGCTGCCTTCCTCGACAACGTCTGCCGGGACAACCCCGCCCTGCGCGCCCAGCTTGACGAGTTGCTCGAAGCCCATTTCGGCGGGGTTGGATTCCTTCCCAAACCCGCCGTGAGCGATCCCCTTCCGGCCACGCCTCGCGTAAGTCCCCCGGCCGAAGCCCCGGCGCAAATGATTGGCCGCTACAAGCTGCTCGAAAAAATCGGCGAAGGCGGCTTCGGCGAAGTCTGGATGGCCGAACAACGCGAGCCGGTCAAACGCCGCGTTGCTCTCAAGATCATCAAGCTGGGTATGGACAGCCGGCAGATCGTCGCACGGTTCGAGGCCG